>CALGIR010000027.1 GCA_937915475.1 uncultured Bacteroidales bacterium | reverse complement strand
ACCCTGAGCGAAGTCGAAGGGGGCGGGTACAATTGAATAATAGGTAAAACATCCTGTTAACTAAACGACATTGATACATAAGTACAAAATATTCACATCTTAATTTTTTGAATGAACGAAAGACTAATCTTAATTGAGGGCATTGATCCCCTTACACTTTTTGGCGTTAACAATGCAAATTTTAATCTGATAGCTGAGCATTTCCCAAAGCTGAAGCTCATTGCTAGAGGCGATGAGATTAAAGTACTTGGGGAGGAGAAAGAGATGCTGGTTTTAGAGGAAATGATTGGCAAGATGATTGACTTTTTCAGGAAGTATAATCGCCTTACCGAGGATAATGTAAAGGATTTCTTAAACGAAACGGACGAAACCCTATCTCAAACTGTTGAAGATTTTGGCGACACCTTGGTTTACGGAAACCACGGGCGGATAATTAAAGCCCGTACCATCAACCAAAAATTATTGGTTGACATGTATCGCGACAACGATTTACTTTTTGCTATTGGTCCTGCTGGTTCAGGTAAAACCTATACCGCAATTGCGTTAGCCGTTAGGGCGCTCAAGAATAAGGAAGTACAAAGAATAGTTCTTACTAGGCCTGCGGTTGAAGCAGGCGAGCGTTTGGGCTTTTTGCCAGGCGATTTAAAGGAGAAACTAGATCCCTACCTACAGCCATTGTATGATGCGCTAAACGATATGATTCCTGCTCGAAAGCTAAACGATTACATGGAGGATGGAACTGTGCAGATTGCTCCATTAGCCTATATGCGCGGACGAACCCTCGACAATGCTTTCGTAATCCTCGATGAGGCTCAGAATACAAGCATCAATCAGCTGAAGATGTTCCTTACCCGTATGGGCAATAATGCAAAATTCATTGTAACGGGCGATATAACTCAGATTGACTTGCCTAGGGAAAAGGATTCTGGTCTTGTTCCAACCTTAAAACTGTTAAAGGAAGTCCCTGGATTATCAATTGTTTACTTTGATTCGCGTGATATTATCAGGCATCGATTGGTGAAGTATATTGTGCACGCATTCGATAAACTGGCGAAAAAGAATGAAGAAGAAAATAACAATCAAAACAACTAATACGAATGAGCGACGCAATTGCAAATACCAACTATAGGTTTCCAGGGCAAACCAATGTTTACCATGGTAAAGTGCGCGATGTATACTCACTAGAGAACGATGTTCTGGTTATGATTGTTTCCGACAGAATTTCGGCTTTCGATGTTGTGCTTCCTAAGGGCATTCCCTACAAGGGCCAGGTACTAAACCAAATAGCAGCAAGGTTCCTAGATGCCACCCATCATATTGTTCCAAACTGGAAAATCGATTCGCCTGACCCAATGGTAACCATTGGCCACAAATGTGAGCCTTTTCCCATTGAGATGATTATTAGGGGCTACCTCACAGGTAGTGCATGGCGCGATTACAAAAAGGGTTCACGGGAGATTAGCGGTGTAAAAATTCCCGATGGTATGAAAGAGCATCAAGCTTTCCCAAAACCTATCATAACACCATCAACTAAGGCTGAGCAGGGTGCGCATGATGAGAATATCTCGCGCGAGGAAATTCTAAGTCAAGGGCTTGTGCTGGAGAAGGATTACAAGGAGATAGAGCAGTACACCTATAAACTTTTTGAAAAGGGCACAGAAATAGCTCAAGAGCGAGGATTGATTTTGGTTGATACTAAGTATGAGTTTGGTAAAAAAAATGGCCAAATCTACCTTATCGATGAGGTTCATACCCCCGATTCATCAAGGTACTTTTACTTAGATGGATATCAGGAGCGTTTCGATAGGGGAGAACCCCAGCGTCAGCTTTCAAAGGAGTTTGTTCGTGAGTGGCTTATGGAGAAGGGCTTTATGGGTAATCCAGGTCAGAAAGTGCCTGAGATGAGCGACGATATTGTGAGCAGCATCAGCAAAAGATATATTGAACTTTACGAGCATATTATTGGAGAGAAATTTATCCCTGGACAGGCTGAGGATGTGGAGCAGAGAATTGAGCGGAATATTCTCGAATCGCTTAGGCGGAATAATCTGGTGTGAAAAACAATCAAGCATCGATTTATCAAGCCGTTGCAATTATATGCTCTTAGTTTTTTATCTTGAATATAAACGTTTAATTGCCAATATCCGATTAAAGTATAAAGGGGCTACTCTTTCGAGATAGCCCCTTTGATATGTAGTTTTACTTGCTGTAAATTAGTCAATTATTGTAACCCAGCCATGCTTATCCTCAATATCGCCATACTGAATACCCACAAGGGTTTCGTATAATTTTTTCGATATTGGCCCAGCCTTACCATCACGGCAGAACTTGTATACTTTTCCCTTTTCAAGATCATTTACCTCACCAATTGGTGAAATTACCGCTGCCGTTCCGCAAGCACCAACTTCCTCAAAGGTGCTCAACTCCTCAACCAGTATGGGACGGCGCTCAGTCTTTATCCCTAAATCTTCGGCTAGGGTAATTATGCTCTTATTGGTAATCGATCCAAGAATTGACGGTGATTTTGGGGTAATATAGGTATTGTTCTTAATGCCAAAAAAGTTAGCCGCACCTATCTCGTCAATATACTTTCTTTCTACACAGTCGAGGTACATCGGAGAGCTATAACCGGCTTTTTGTACTTTTACAGTGCCACGTAAGCTAGCAGCATAGTTACCACCAACCTTAAGAGTTCCTGTTCCAAGTGGCGCAGCACGGTCGCTATCGCGAACAATGGCAATTTTTGTGGGATTAAATCCTTCTTTAAAGTAAGGTCCAACGGGCATTACAAAAACGATAAAAGTATACTCTTTTGCAGCTTTAACGCCCATCTCGGCACCCGAACCAAAAAGTAATGGTCTTATGTAGAGTGAGGCACCAGTTCCGTGGGGTGGTACAAAATCAGAGTTCATTTTTACTGCTTTTACAATAGCCTGAAGGAAAAGTTCACTTGGCACCTTTTCCATTAGGATTCCCTCTGCAGACTTTTGGAAACGTTTTGCATTTTCTTCCCAGCGAAAAAGCCTAACCTTATTGTCTTTTCCTTTGTAAGCTTTCATACCTTCAAAAGCTTGTTGTCCGTAGTGAAGTGCAGTTGCAGAAATGTGTAGTGGTATATATTCTGAATCTGAAGCCTCAAGTTCGCCCCACTTACCATCCTTGTAGGTGCAGCGAATGTTGTATTTGGTTTTCATGTAACCAAAGGGTAAATTACTCCAATCTAGTTGTTGCATAACAATCAATTTTTATGTTAATACTATATCCTAATTTCCATATCCCAAAGGTAGAAAAATATCAATGATTAACGATTAGTTATTTCCATGTTATATGACAATCATTGGTAATGTATAATTAGACTGCTATTTTGGGATGATTATCTTTAATCTCTGATAATTATGTAATTGATGCATTAAGGCTTACTTTTAAAATAATTAGTGTTTCAGCTTAATGATTTTAAAGTTTTTTAATGAAGCCATCTTCATAGTACTTCTAATCATTGTAAAGGATTCATAAATTGGCAGCCTTTTTTCTCTACAGATATTATTAGAGAAGGATTTAATTCTTCAAACTTCTTTCAAATGTTTAACAAATGTTAGTATATCGTTATACTTTTGTTTCTTGAAATTAAATGGAAAATGGTTAAGCGAAAAATATCTGAACGTAAGGTTATTCTTTACACAGCGGGGCTTCTTTTATTTGCTGGTATAATAAGGTACTTCGCCTATTCGGTGGGGTCTATCATGTTCTATCTGGCATTTTTACCTTTTCTGCTGTATCGCTTTATCTCAATTATAAAGCATCGAAAGAGTAGAGCAGCACCAATCGATTTCTATAGAACTCTGGTCCTGGTTTTTATGTTGATTACCATTATATTTAATGTTGCAGGCTGGCAAGATGCGGATTTTGTTCTACTATTTTTACTGATGGTTGATTTTTTGCTTGTAATCAACGGGCGTTTTTAGGGCTTTGCTGTTAAGGGTTTAATTCGATGTTGATAACTTTTTAGCTAAAACAGCTGAATTTTGGTTGTTTTCGTTTTTAAGAGATGAAAAAACAGCTAATTTTGTCAAAACTTTATAGAATGATCTTTCTATTCTTAAGCATCCTTTCTTCTTCATTAATTTACGTTTTATTTAAGCAAATTGAACGTTATCGGGTCGTTAATTTCAGCGCCATTATTATCAATTATATCGTTGCCTGCATTGCAGGTTTTTTTTTGAGCGATAGTAACCCCTACTCATCACATATTATTACCCAAAAATGGTTTCCAATAGCACTTGTGGTTGGAGCTATGTTTATAGTAACGTTTTATGCTATAGCAAAGAGTACTCAAAAAGCAGGGGTTGCTGTTACCACCGTTGCCGTTAAAATGTCGGTTGTATTTCCCATAGCCTTTTCAATTTGGTACGATGCAAACGATATGCTATCAACCTTAAAGCTTGTGGGCATTCTCCTCGCCCTTATTGCAGTTTTTTTAACCGTTTTCAAAAAGAGCGATAAGGTTTTCGATCCCCGAACAATTATGCTTCCCGCATTTCTGTTTATTGGTATGGGCATAGTGGATTCATTTGTGAAGTATGCCCAATCAGAGTTTATTTCCGATGATTTAGCCTCCACCTTTTCGGCAGTAGTTTTTGCTAGTTCGTTAATGGTGGGACTTTTAATATTGCCCTTTAGTAAACCTGCCTTAAAAAGTATTATTAAACCCAAAACTTGGGTGTTGGGGGCGCTTTTAGGTCTAGCAAATTTTGGGTCGATGTACTTTCTAATTCGTGCATTAAATCATATTAATATAAATACAGGGCTACAGGCAGCAGGCTCTGCGGTGTTTGGAATTAATAATATTGGTATTGTTGCGTTTAGCGTAATTATAGGTTTTTTAGCCTATAAAGAACGCCCAACCCTTATTAACTGGGCTGGCATAGCATTATCGGGTATGGCAATTGTGGTTTTATCGATGAGTTAAATGTTTATGGATAAGCTTGATACATATAAAACAATAGTCCAAAAATCAGAGGGGTATTATAGGGAGAGGGGGAGTAAGTTTATTGCCCTGGCATATCCTGTTAACTCAGAGGATGAGACTAGGGAGATAGTGCTCGAACTTAAAAAGGAGTATCATAATGCACGGCATCATTGCTATGCATATGTGTTGGGATTTGAGGGCGATGTTTGGCGCGCAAACGATGATGGTGAGCCATCGAGCACTGGGGGGAAACCAATTCACGGTCAAATTATTAGCCGAAATCTAACAAATACGCTAGTGGTGGTGATACGCTATTTTGGTGGAACAAAGCTGGGTGTTCCCGGATTGATTAATGCGTACAGAGAAGCAGCATCAGATGCTTTGGATAATGCTGAAATTACTACACTTACTGTAAGGGATTTATACAATGTGAGCTTTGCCTACCCAATGATGAACGATGTGATGAGGATGATAAAGGATGAGGAATTGAGCGTTATCGATCAGCATTTCGATACCTCGTGTAGTATTACAATAGGTATTAGACAATCAAAGGTTGATTTAATATTGGAAAGAATTGATTTGATTGACTCAGCTGTTGCCGAGTTTTTAAGAACCGAATAATTTTAGCCTCGTTTATTAACGGGGCTTTTTTTTGATAAATCATTTGTTGTTAATAATAATCAAAAAACCGAAAACATGAAAAACAAAAGTCTGGTAGGCATTAACAATCTCAGTAAAGAGGAGATTATTAAAATCCTAGATCTGGCCGGGGAATTTGAAAAGAATCCAATTCAGAACATCCTAAGCAAAACAGTTGTTGCTTCGCTCTTTTTTGAGCCCTCAACGCGTACACGGCTTAGCTTTGAAAGCGCTATTAACCGATTAGGAGGGAGGGTAATTGGTTTCTCAGAGGCGTCAAATTCTTCCATATCTAAAGGAGAGAGTTTGAAGGACACCATTCTTACGGTTGCCAGCTATTCTGATTTAATTGTAATGCGTCATCCCATCGAAGGAAGCGCACGCTATGCCAGTGAGGTTTCGCCTGTGCCTATTATTAATGCAGGCGACGGAGCAAATCAGCACCCAACTCAAACGCTCCTCGACCTTTTCTCCATAAGAAAAACTCAGGGTACGTTGGAAGGCTTGAACATATTTTTAGTTGGCGATCTGAAATATGGACGAACCGTTCACTCGCTACTTATGGCAATGAGCCAGTTTGGGGCATCCTTTACCTTTGTGTCGCCGCAAGAACTTAAAATGCCCATTGAGTACAAAATGTATTTAGATTCAATGGGACTGAAGTATACCGAACAAACGGAGTTGGATCAGAACTTGGATAAAGCCGATATCATCTATATGACAAGGGTGCAGCGTGAGCGTTTCTCCGATCCTGTGGAGTATGAAAAGGTAAAAAATGTTTACGTTTTAAGGAATAAAATGCTTGATGATACTAAATCCACAATGCGCGTACTTCATCCACTTCCTAGAGTAAACGAAATTCATACGGATGTTGACTCCAACCCCAAGGCTTACTACTTTACTCAGGCCCTTAATGGCGTATATACTCGTATGGCCATAATGGCTTCGATACTCGATTTAAAATAAACCACAAAAAATATTATCAACATGAAAGAAGGAAAAAAACTTAGCGTTAGTGCCATTGAGAATGGTACCGTTATTGACCACATACCTGCACAAAGTCTTTTTAAAGTTATCAGTATACTAGGACTCGATAAGATTGATAACCTGATTACTTTTGGAACAAATATGGAAAGCCATAGGTTGGGCAAAAAAGCAATTGTTAAAATTGCCGATAAGTTCTTTGAGTTTGAAGAGATTAACCGAATAGCTATTGTGGCTCCCTATGCTAAACTCAATGTTATTAAAGGTTACAACGTGGTTGAGAAAAAGTTAGTTGAGGTACCCGAGCGCATAGAGGGAATTATAAAATGCGTTAATCCAAAGTGTATAACCAATTTTGAGGATATAAAAACGAAATTCGAGGTTGTTGACAAGCAGAATGTTTCCTTAAAGTGTCACTACTGCGAAAAGATAACTGATCAGGGGCACATGGTTTATATATAGTTAGGAAATACAATTCATAATAAAAGTAGCTGTCTCAAAACCCGAGGCAGCTACTTTTGTTTAGGGGGCAATTTCATTATATATTATTTGGATAAATAGGGTGGGTTCACTGTATTTATAGTACTGAACATCAACGATATGAGACCAAAATTTCAGAAGTATAACCAGCAACAAAACTGGTTGTTTCCTCCCTCCATTGAAGAGCTTATACCCAAAGATCATCCAGTTCGGATTGTGAATGGTGTTATTGAGCAATTGGACCTTAAGCTGTTAACCGAGGTTTATGCTAGAGAAGGCCGGCCGAGTTTTCATCCCAAGATGATGCTCAAGGTGATGGTCTATGCCTACATGGACAATATTTACTCTAGCCGCAAGATCGAGAAAGCGATGCGCGAGAATATTAATTTCATGTGGCTCTCGGGTAACCAAGTTGCCGACCATAATACCGTTTCCCGGTTTAGAAGCAACAAGCTAAAAGATGTCTTCAAAGATATCTTTAAGCAAGTAGTCCTGCTCTTGGCTGAGGAGGGGCTAGTATCCCTAAAAGAAGTTTATACCGATGGCACCAAAATAGAGTCTGTAGCTGGCCGGTATACCTTTGTTTGGGGAAATGCGATAAAGACCCGTAAGAATAAAATGGTCGAGCAGCTTGAGCAGCTCTGGAACTATGCTCAGGCTATTGCTGATGGTGAGGGTGATCTTGAACCAGACCCGACCCCACCGAGCTTTAAAGAGCTATCCCCAGAGAAAGTAGAGAAAACGGTAAGGCAGATAGAAAAAAAGATCAGGAGCAACCCAAAAGCTTCTGCCAAAGCCAAAGCTAAGCTGCGCTATATTCAGAAGAACTTCTCATCCAATCTCAAAAAGTATGAAAAGCAGGAAGAATTACTGGGCGATAGAAACAGCTGCAGCAAGACGGATCCAGATGCCACATTTATGCGGATGAAAGACGACCATATGAATAACGGTCAGTTAAAGCCAGGCTACAATGTTCAGATCAGTACAGAGAACCAGATTATCCTTCACTACACCATACACCAAAAGGCCAATGATATCCACACCCTAAAACCTCACATGGACAGCTTTGAGCATTTATATGAGTTAACCCCCGAAGTCCTAACGGCCGATGCTGGCTATGGCAGTGAAGAGAACAATGATTACCTAGAAGAAAAAGGGATAGAGACCTATGTGAAGTATAACACTTTTGATAAAGCACAAGGGCTATCTAAAAAGGGGAAAGACAAAAGGAAAGGCTTTCACCGGGACGATTTGTATTACAATGAGGATCAGGATTTTTACATCTGTCCAATGGGTCAGAGCATGGATAAGATCACTGAGTTTACCTCCAGGACCAAATCAGGATACAAGCAGAGAAATAGTGTTTACCAGGCTAAACATTGCCAGGGATGCCCGTTAAGGTCATTGTGTTTTAAAGGAATCGGAAATCGCCAAGTTCAGCGAAACCACAATCTTGAGCTACACAAAAAGAAGGTTTGCCAAAAGCTACTAAGCGATATAGGAGAAAAGTATAGAAAAAAACGTGCTGTTGATGTTGAGCCAGTATTTGGCCATATCAAATACAATAGAAACTTCACGCGGTTTACTCACCGTGGGCTAGGAAAAGTGGAAATGGAGTTCGGATTACACGCTTTAGCCAATAATCTAAAGAAAATGAGTGCCTAAAGGGAAGACAAGCACTCGCCTTTTTATAAAATCAGCAAAAATCAAGTTTTTCGCAAACTTATCTCAAAAAAAACAGCCGCCTCAAAATTACCCTATTGAGACGGCTACTTTTATTATGTCGTTTTATTTTTATCTAAGCCTGTTTAAACTTCTAATTAATGCCTCATCCTTTGAGATTCCCCTTAGCGCAAGGAACGAAAGTATTGCTGATACTATAGGAGCTACAAACAGAATGGTAAATGAATAGCTGGCATCCAGCTCATTTCCTGCAGCATTTGTATAGTAGAAAGCTAACCCTTGCAGACCAACCAAAAGAACTATATTGAATATGGTAAGCCGTATTTGGAGCATCCTTTTCTTGAAAAGGAAAAGGGTTAAAACTGCTATTAGTAGGCATAGAGCCACTAGGATAGAGTATGGAGCTATGGAAAAAGCAGCATTAATTTCTGTTTCGGCTTTTATCCCAGTAAACCCAAACTTATACACAATTTCGGTTGAGGTTGATATCAACTCAGAAATAGGGAAAAAGACCATAAAAGTCAACAGGATAATGACCTGAAGTAGGAATAGACTTTGAATCCGCTGAATCATTTAGATGCTCATTTATTATGGTAACAAAGTAAAGAATTCTCTCAGTACAATGCCTTGGTGACCTAGTTGTCTCCAAGAATTAGGGGTAGGCCATCCTTTCCGCTACCAACAACAACTACTTTAGTGTTAGGCGATTTCGCTAATTCTACAGTAGCTTCAATACCCCTCATCCTAAGTAGGCTATTGGTAAGGCTGCTATTGATAATTTTGTTTGCCCGCGATTCTCCTTCGGCAGCAATGCGACGGCGTTCAGCTTCGCTTTTCTCTCTTTCAAGCTTAAACTGATAAGCCAAAAACTCCTGCTCTTGGGTAAGTTTATTCTCAATAGCTTGTTGAATTTGTGTGGGAAGATTTATACTACGAATTAGTAGGGCACGCATATCGATGAAATTTTCACTCAAAGATTTATTGGTCTCATCAATAATGGCTTTTTCAACTTCACTTCTTTTTGTGGAGTAAATCTCTTCTGCCGTATACCTTCCTGCAACTTGCCTAACCGCTGAGCGCACTTCGGGAACTACAAGCTGATTTACATAAAACTTGCCAAAAATTTCGTGCAATGATCCAATTTCTTTATAAATGGGATTAAACCTAACAGACGTTTCAATGATAACCGTAAGACCGTTTTTGTCAAGTACATCCATTGTTTCTTCTGCTTTTTGCTCCTTAACGTCATAGATGTAAAGGTCGTTCCACGGGGCAATAATTTTAAAACCAGGATGATGTATGTTCTCTTTATCAAGCCCAGAAGTGAAAGGCCTAAAAATGAGCCCTCTCTCGCCTGGCTGAATCACGAAGAACATTCTGCTGCTAAAAATTAATAGTAAGATAGCTGCTGTAACTCCAATGACAATGATTAACTGCTTTTTCTTCATAGCTATTGTTTTTATTAATTACATTAATAGTGTTTCAGATGTTAATCAACAAAGGTACGAAAATAGGAAATCAAATAGGCATTAATTAGCGTTTGTATTCCATGAGATTAGCATATTTTTTAAGTTGCACTGTGTTGGGCGAATTATTTTAACTAGTTTAGCTGTTTAAATAAAAATGCAAAATGAGAATAATTGAACCTTCAGAACTCATCGTTAACCCTAATGGCAGCATTTTTCATTTACATTTAAAGCCAGAGGATATTGCTGATACAATAATACTTGTAGGCGATCCGGGTAGGGTTGACACCGTAGCGTCATTCTTTAGTAAGATTGAGTTAACCGTGTCGAACAGGGAATTTAAAACGATTACTGGCTCCTTCAATGGACAAAGAATAAGCGTAGTGTCTACGGGGATTGGTACGGATAATATAGATATTGTGGTTAACGAGTTAGATGCGTTGTCCAATATCGACCTGAAGAAAAGGCAGGAAAAAGAGCAGTTCAAGCAGCTTACAATGGTTAGGTTAGGTACTTCGGGTGCGATTCAGGCTGATATACCAGTGGATAGTTTTGTCTCAACAAATATTGCCATTGGATTCGATGGTCTTCTAAATTTTTACGAAGGAAGAAATAGGATAAGTAACCTTGCCATGGAGGCTGCTTTTATCGAGCATACTAATTGGAATCCTCTTTTGGCAAAACCCTACTTTGTTCATTCCAATAGCGAACTTATCGAATTGTTTAAAGATTTTACGGTTCAAGGCGTTACAATCTCAGCACCTGGTTTTTATGGCCCACAAGGTAGAGTTTTACGCTTACCCTTGGCCGACTCCGATTTGAATACACGTATCGAGCAGTTTAGGTATAATAATCAGAAGATTACAAACTTTGAGATGGAGAGTTCTGCAATAAATGGACTTTCGCTACTCCTAGGTCATCGGTCTATTACTGTTTGTGCAATAATTGCCAACAGGGTGCTTAAAACTGCATCTGCCGATTACAAGTTAAATACTAAAAAACTAATTGAGCAAGCACTTCACCGATTAACTAAGTAGAATATTCAGATGAGGCCAAAAGAGTTTGCAGCGTTAATGGCATTGCTTGAAGACCCAGATGTAGAGGTTTATAACCCTATTTCCAGAAAATTAATTATAGAAGGTTTACCACTTGTTCCTTTACTAGAAAAAGCGTGGGAGAATTCAACCAATGAGCTCTTGCAGGTAAGAATTGAAGACATACTACATCAAATTCAGCTGCTTAACGCAAAACAGAACATTTTAGATTGGGCAGAATCTGGAGCAACCAATTTGCTAGAAGGTGCACTTTATATTGCAAAGTATCAGTTCCCCGATTTGGAGTATGAAGTAATCGATAGTCACATTAATAAGATAAAGCAAAAGGTTTGGCTAGAGTTTAATGAGAGTTTGACGGCTCTGGAGAAGGTCAAAGTGCTTAATCACATACTGTATGGAGTTTGTGGGTTTGCTGGTAATATCGATAATTTTTTTGATCCTAAAAACCATTATATAAATACTTTAATCGAAACTAAAAAAGGCGGACCTGTTCTGATGTCAATATTTTATTCAATAGTTGCGCAACGTCTCGGAATGCCTGTTTTTGGTGTAAGTTTGCCAAAAAACTTTTTGCTTGCTTACGAAGATCGGTATGGCCAGTCAACTGAAGATAAAAATGAGCAGCGTTCAGTGCTCTTTTATATTAATCCGTTTAATCGTGGTGCAGTATTAGGAAAGAAAGAGATTGAGCAATTCTTAACCCAGAATAGTATAGATCATAAGGATGAATACTTTAAGCCATGCTCAAACACAACAACCATTTCGCAGCTGATTGCAAGTTTAATGTTATCTTACCAGAAAGTTGGCAATACCAATATTGTTGATGATTTGAGGATGCTATTGGATATTGTGGTTACAAGCAAAAGCATTCGCTAAAACTTTACTTTTAGCAGAAAATCGTACAAACATTTTTTCTCAACCCATATTAATCTTAATTAAGTTAGGCTTTGCATTGGGTACAGCCTATTAAAGCTTTAATTAGGTTCTGAATGTTAGTCAGCGTTTGAACCCTGTTTTTTACTGACTAACAATCTATTGCAGTGTGAGGATTTGTAATTACAGTAAAATTTGGCTTCTTGCTACCTATTACTAGGGTTCTGGAAAAACAATATGGAAAGAATTCCGGATTTAATGCGATAAAATGTTTTGACTAAATGATTTAAAGTAGTATTTTTGCGAATTAATTATAAATGTTCACTAAATAATTTTAACTATGTTAAATCAGTATGAAACCGTTTTCATTACTACTCCCGTTTTGTCTGAGGCCCAGATGAAGGAAGCGGTTGAAAAGTTCAAGGGTGTCATCACCGGCAATGGCGGTGAGGTTGTACACGAAGAGGACTGGGGATTAAAAAAATTGGCCTACCCCATACAAAAGAAATCAACAGGGTTTTACTACCTAATCGAGTTTAAAGCTCCAGGTGATTTGATTGAGAAGTTAGAGATCCAGTATCGTCGCGATGAGCGAGTACTTCGTTTTCTAACTTTCCGTATGGAAAAGCATGCTGTTGTGTATGCAGAGAAGAAGAGAAGAGCAAAAGTTGAATCAAAACAGAAGGAGGAGTAAACCATGAGTCAGAATAAAAGTGAAATTAGATACCTTACGCCCCCAACTTTAGACATAAAGAAGAAGAGGTATTGCCGTTTTAAAAAGAACAAGATTAAGTATATCGATTACAAAGATCCTGAGTTTCTTAAGAAGTTTTTGAACGAACAGGGGAGAATTTTACCTCGTCGTTTAACAGGTACTTCACTAAAATATCAGCGTAAAGTTGCAACTGCCGTCAAAAGGGCTCGTCACTTAGCTTTACTGCCATTTGTAACCGATTTATTGAAGTAAACATAGGAGAAATAGCGATGGAAATAATACTAAAACAGGATATGCCCACCTTGGGACTTAAGGATGATATCGTAGACGTTAAAAGCGGATACGCTCACAACTACCTTATACCAAGAGGTATGGCAACTGCTGCGACAGCATCGGCAAAGAAAGTATTAGCCGAGAATACTAGGCAAAGAGCCCACAAAGAGGCTAAAATTAAAGATGATGCCCAAGCTATTGCTCAGAAACTTGAAGGACTTAAGATTACCCTTGGAGCAAAAATTAGCTCAACTGGCAAAATATTTGGTTCAGTAAACACTATTCAAATTGCTGAATCGTTGGCACAGGAAGGTTTCGAAATTGAGCGTAAAAACATTAGCATTGTGGAAGAGCAGATTAAAGAAGCAGGAATCTACACTGCTGAGATTAAACTGCACCGAGAGATTAAAGTAACTATTGAGTTTGAAGTTATAGCTGAGTAAACTGAATAGTACAATAAACAAAAAAACCTTGACATTTTTGTCAAGGTTTTTTTGTTGCCAATATTAGAATAGAATCCTATCGGGCGGCTATTGCCTCAATTTCAACCATTACACCCAATGGTAGTTTAACCACACCATAAGCTGCTCTCGCAGGCATTTCTTTAGTAAAGTATTTTGCGTAAACTTGATTCATGGTCGTAAAATTGTCCATATCGCTAAGTAAGCATGTTGTTTTTACAACATTGTCGAAGGTTAGGCCAGCCTTTTCAAGTATAGCCCCAAGGTTTTTGAGCACCTGTTCTGTTTGTGCTTCAACGTCTTCTCCAACAATTTTTCCTGTTGAGGGTTCAATGGGCACCTGACCTGAAATAAAAACAAACCCATTTACTTCAACGGCTTGGCTATAAGGGCCAACAGCCTTTGGTGCCTTTTCGGTATTAATTATTCTTTTCATAGTGATTGATTGATTTAAATTAGATAGTAAATTATTTAGTAATCGTATCTGCTTTGATTTTTGGTGTACTTAAGATCCCTTAGCGTAGCTGACTTTACGTTTATACGAAAGCTGTAACTTTTAAGGTAACCGATGGGAATAATTGAAATCCCCATCTCCCAGCAATGCAAGTCGCGATTGATATTAAGCGAAGTGGTTGTTAATTTGCGGTTTTTAAAGTCGTATCCTGATGAGAACCCAACCTTCCATTTAGGAGTAAGGTTGATACTACCTGAAAAGTTCATGCTCTGCGTAATGTTTTTGTCGAAGCTCTGTTTTCTGTAGGAAAAAGTATAGTCAAGCCTTATGCTCCAGGGGATATCAAAGTCGACATAATCCTGTCCGAATCCTGTTCCAAGCGATTCTCCAAATGGAATGCCATCAGGGTTTTGTCCATCATCCATCATTCCTCCTCCTCTTCCCATAATAGCCCCTTGATTGCTTTGGCTTGATCCACCTCCTTTTCCACCTTGAAGCGAAAAGCTAACCCCTGTACTTGCACTAGTTAACCTAAAAGGTTTTCCGTCAGTTCGATATTGAAATTCCTTGTATCTCTTCCCTTTTTGATCTAGGGCATAGGGATCAAATGAACTAGAGAAGTTAATGCTAAACTTCTCGAATAGGGTTGTGCGTGCTCTAAAAGAAACAGGGCTCCAATTCATTGAATCGGCAAGCATGTTGTATGAAGTTGAGAAGTTGAAGTTTTCAAGTATTTTAATCTTCTTAGTGTTTGAAGCGGTATCTTGAGGCGATAAGACTTTCATCTCAAGATTGTTCCCCAGCGAAAAATTTATCGAACCGCTTTTTCCAGAACCTGGTCCTCCGTAAATGCTCCCTTCAAATATTGAGTATTGTAAAGTGTCGTTAGGTGTAATGACCTCTTTGTAAAATCCATATGACTCTTCTCCAAAATCAGGCCTATAGGAGAGTGAAACAGAGGGGGTCATAACGTGCCTGATAGTTTGTACCTTTGAGGTTGATTTAAAGGAGTACATCCCATAGAGTTTTGTGCTTGTAGATACAGAGGTACCGTATTGCCAAGCTCGTTTAAAGCCATTAACCTCTTCACTTACAACTTTTTCTGTATCTTCATCCCACCTTTTTTCAATGGTTTTAGTGTACCAGTTTTCAGAATAATTGACACTTGGGCTAACCATAACAAATTTTAATATATTAAATGATGTAGAAATCGGTATGCGGTGCTGAACACCGTTGCGCATTTTATCAAATGTACTTGTGCTAAGTATTGAGTCAGTTCTGGTTGTTACCCTATTATCTAGTGCTCCGCTATATGATAGTCCAATTTTTTCATACCAAGCGGGTGAGCCTAAACTATTCTTACGCTTAAAGGGATATATCATATTCATATTAAACGAAGCATTTGGAAACCCTACGGTTATAGTGCTGTCAAGATTATTTTGGGAGTGATTCATTGAAGCCGACATGCTGAAAGGAGTGCCCGCCCATACCTTGGAATATGCAATGCTTGAGGAAACAGAATTTGTTAGGAAACTATTTATGCTTTGGGCATTATGCCGGTTGTGGTTTGGAGACCCAAGATTTAAATTTGCCGAAAAGGTTGAATTCGGATTGTTTTTGGGGTCCTGAGAGTGTCTCCAGTTTAACGAGTAGGATTGTTCTTTAAGGTAGTCATCAAAGCCTTTCTCGCCAAGAACGTTTTGAGAGAAAGCAAAGGAGAGATTACCAGAGAATCTGTATCTTTTTCTATAGGTTGTGTTGGCATTTCCAGCCCATGAGCCTTTTGAATAGATACTTCCTGTTAATTTCAGATCAAAATAATCGTTTAAACCAAGATAAAAGCCTGCATTTCTTAGGAAAAAACCTCTGTTGCGTTCCTCACCATATTGTGGGATTATTATCCCCGATGAGCGCCCCTTTCTGTTTGGGAAAAAGCCAAAGGGAAGAATAAGAGGGAATGGAACATCCGCAATAACAACATAGGCGGGGCCAGATATTAATTTGCTACCAGGAATAACCTTGGCTTTGGTTATGGCAATATAGTAATGAGGGTGATCCAAATCACAGGTTGTAAATTTTCCCCCAGCAACATTAACAGTTTTATCGGGCATTAACTTTGTATCATGGCTGTGCAGAAACCCACCAGCCTCCTCGGTAATTACACCAGTAATCTTAGCTTTTTTTGTTTCAAAATTATAGTGCATTCTGTCCATTCGGTAGGTTTGCCCACCTTCAACAAAAACGGGTTTTCCCACTATTGCACCAGTTGAGTCAGGCCTACCCTCGGCAAAAACAATGTTGCTCTCCATGTCATACTCAATGTAAGCGGCCTTTAGCTCCATATTTTGATGTTTTACCACAGCATCGCCATACATAAACACCTTTTTTCCATCAATAGAATAGAGCAAAGAATCCTTAGCATCATGAAAGATTGGATCCTTAAGAGGCATATTCCCTTCACTATCTTTCAATATTTCGGTAGTGTCCTTCAGGGTTGCTTCAGGTTGTATGGTAAGTGAATCTCTGTTCATTAATACCCTTTTGCTATCAGATTCAAACGTATCTGGTAGCTGAGCATAGTAATGCAAAACACTAGCTGTTGTTGTATTTGCAGATACTTGGCCAACAGCTATAAGTGAAAGAAAAAGGGAGATAACAGCCTTAAAATACAATTTTAGTACTATTTTTGTAAAAGTAACCGCTAATTAAAGCTCAAAACTACTAAAAAATCAATATTTGAGCACATGCAATATGTAAATAAATATATTCCGACACTAACGAAGTTTGTCCTGCTAATAGTATTTAGCCTGATAATATACTCTTATTCATTTGGAGTTGGCTTTGAACCAGAATCGTATAGGCTTAAAAAAGTTGTTATTGATGCGGGCCACGGGGGTAGAGATTCTGGAGCTGTAGGGAAAAAATCAAAAGAGAAAGACATTGTACTTGCTGTTGCTTTAAAAGTTGGTGAGTATATTGAGACAAGTTTTCCAGAGGTTGATGTTATTTACACACGGAAAGAGGATGTGTTCGTTCCTCTCGATGAGCGTAGTAATATTGCAAATGAAAAGGGAGCCGATTTGTTTATCTCCATTCACTGTAATGCCAACCCTAGTCGTGTACCCTATGGGGCAGAGACTTATGTTATGGGCTTACATAAGTCGGAGGGTAATCTGGATGTGGCAATGCGCGAGAATGCAGTTATTACTTATGAAGAGGATTACTCAACAAAGTACGAAGGTTATGACCCAAATTCTGCTGAGTCGTTTATAGTTTTCAGTATGATGCAGAACCATTCCCTAGACCAGAGTTTGAACATGGCAAGCCTTTTACAGGAAGAATTTAGAGACAGAGCCCGTAGGCACGATAGGGGAGTGAAGCAAGCTGGCTTTATTGTGCTTTGGAAAACATCAATGCCAAGTGTTCTGGTAGAGCTAGGGTTTCTTAGCAACCCAAAGGAGGAGGATTACCTTATAACATCCGAGGGACAAACGTATCTGGCCTCAGCAGTCTTTAGGGCCTTTAGGGCCTATAAGGAGCAGATTGAACTTAAGAGTAGCTATGCTGCCGAGAACTCCTTCGACTATAGTTTAGACCAGTCTAAGAGTGAAATATCAGCAACAGTTTCTGCTCAATGGAATGATAACTCTGAATATCAATTAACAGAGTTAGGCACTGGTTTAACCTATAGAGTTCAGGTTACCGCTTCTAAGAACCGTATTGCAACTAACAATCCGTTTTTTAAAAATCTTGAGAACGTAGAGATTTATTCAGCAAATAATATGTACAAATACTTAGTTGGCAATAAAGCAACCTACGAAGAAATTTCAGAGATTTGTGAGCAAGTACGTGAACTATTTCCCGATGCTTTTATCATTGCATTTAAGGATGGTGAGCAGATTTCTCTTGATAAAGCAAAAAAAATATCACAGAATTAAATTTATAAAGAATGAAGATCACTAGAGAAGCCAAAATTGGATTGTTTGCCGTAATATGCATTGCTGTGTTATTTTGGGGTGTAAATTTTTTAAAAGGAAAAAATGTATTTAGCCGGACCAATATATACTATGCCGTATATAATAGAGTTGATGGGCTTAAACCAACTAATGATGTACTATTGAGTGGATTTAAGGTTGGTTTGGTTAAGGATATTAAGTTTGAGCAAGGTCAAACTGGAAGGTTGATAGTAACCATACTGGTCGAAAAAAAATACTCAATTCCTCATAATTCTGTTTTGAAACTCATTAGCGCCGACATAATGGGTGGAAAAGCTCTACGGTTGGATGTAACACCCAATAATACGTTTCACGAATCGGGTGACACATTAACAGCTTCCATAGAAACGGGATTACTCGACCAGCTGATGTTTGAGATGGTACCCATTAAAGAAAAGGCAGAAAGTTTAATGGGAGGACTGGAAACTACTCTTGACATTATATCCAAAGTGTTTAATGAGGAAAATCGGGATAACCTAGATCAGAGTTTTGTGTCACTTAAAAATAGTTTAGACAATATTGATAATTTGTCGGGACAGCTTAACGGAATGCTAACCGATGAGGAAGGGAAACTTCTCAAGATTGTTAGTAATGTTCACTATATTTCACAGAACCTGAGGGACCATAGCGAGGATTTCGATTTAATTATAAAAAACTTTTCTTCAATTAGCGATAGCCTTGCCCAGTCCAATTTGGCTAGAACTTTAGCCCAAATCGATTCGGCCATGCTTTCGCTAAATGCAATAGTTACAAGGATAAATAAGGGTGAAGGCTCAATGGGAATGCTTATTAATAACGACACTCTTTATACAAACCTCGAGAACGCAGCGCAAAACTTAGAACATTTGCTTTACGATATGAAGATAAATCCAAAGCGTTATATCAATATTTCCCTCTTCGATTTTAGCCGCACAAAGTATCAGAAGGAGAAAAAGTGAACCTGGTTCTGTAACTGCCAGAACAGCAGCGCGTTGGTTCTACGGCTCTGGGATTCAGATTGTTTGCTTTTAAAGCTGATGGCAAATCGTTAGCTATTAGTTCAAGTAAGTTTTACAAGCAGTTAACCTTCAACTTTTTACAGATATCAACAAGTTAATGTGTTGATTTACAGTGTAGATGAGTTTTTTTAAAAAAAGAATAAAAATTCATTGTTGATAGTTAAAAGGTTATGGCGGAAGTTGGAATTCCAACTGTTTTTCTTTTTTTTAATCCACTAAATTTTTGCAATTTTGTTCACACACAAAAAAATTAACCAAAAGATTTACCATTATATTAATTAAAAATGGCTATTAATTTCCAAGATGTTTGGGACAATTGTTTAAAGATCATCAAGGATAATGTTCCGCCTGTTAGCTTTAAAACATGGTTTGAGCCAATTGTACCAGTTAAACTCAGTAACAATGTGTTAACAATACAAGTACCCAGTCCATTTTTCTATGAGTATCTCGAAGAGCAATTTATAGATATTTTGCGAAAGACCCTCAGGAAAGAGTTAGGTCCGGGCGCTAAACTTGAGTATAATGTTGTAGTGGAAAACCATAGTGTTGGCAATAGCAAACCTATTACCGTTGTTTTTCCTACACAAAATAAAACGGAGTTGAGAAATAAACCCGTTTCTATGCCTTCGCAAAACGTTGACCACAAAATAAAGAATCCCTTTGTAATACCTGGTATTAAAAAGTTACATGTTGATCCGCAGCTAAACTCCGATAATACGTTTACAAACTTTGTTGAGGGTGAATGCAATCGCTTAGCCCGTTCAGCTGGAATGGCAATTGCTAATGCACCAGGCAAAACAGCTTTTAATCCTTTACTAATTTATGGTAACTCAGGCCTAGGAAAAACACACTTAGCACAGGCCATCGGTATTGATGTTAAGGAAAAAACTCCAGAAAAGGTAGTGCTTTATGTAAATGCAGTAAAATTTCAAACCCAGTATGTTGAATCTATTCGTAATAATAACTTCAATGATTTTGTTCATTTTTACCAAATGATTGATGTTCTTATTATTGATGATGTTCATGAATTTGCTGGTAAAGAGAAAACCCAGGATACTTTCTTTCACATATTTAATCATTTACACCAAGCGGGTAAGCAAATTATATTAACCTCTGATAAACCACCTGTTGAACTTCAAGGTCTTGAGCAGAGACTTCTTTCTCGGTTTAAGTGGGGGCTTTCTGCTGACCTACAATCACCTGATTTTGAAACTCGGGTTGCCATCTTAAAACAGAAAATATATAAGGATGGCATTGATATCCCCGATGACGTTGTAGAGTATATTGCTGCCAATATAACCAATAACATTCGTGAACTTGAAGGGGCATTAATTTCACTTCTTGCACAGTCAACTTTAAATAAAAAGGAGATTACAACAGAGCTTGCCTCTGAAATGATAGAGAAATTGGTTAAAAATACTCACCGTGAGATATCTATAGATTACATTCAGAAAGTTGTAAGTGAGTATTTTGGACTTCCAAACGATATGATTAAAGCCAAGACCCGGAAGCGCGAAATTGTTCAGGCTAGGCAAATTGCCATGTACTTCTCAAAGAGTATGACAAAGAGTTCTCTGTCAACTATTGGTAGTTTAATTGGTGGGAAGGATCATGCTACGGTACTTCACGCCTGCAAAACGGTTAACAATTTAATTGATACCGATAAGCGCTTTAAAAGTCAGGTAGAGGATATTGAGCGTAAGCTTAAACTTTAAAGAGATTTGGTTATAAACTTAAAAGCACTTTAACGTAATGTTAAGGTGCTTTTTACTTTCTGTAGGAGTAAGATTTAATCTGTAGCCCGCCTTACAATAAACCATGGATTATTTATGTCCTCTTTATTGTAGGATATTTTTTCGCCATTCTCAAGTGATACCACTTCACAACCGGCCATTTCTGCAACGGCCTGACCTGCAGCAGTATCCCATTCTGTTGTTTTGCCGTATCTTGGATAGAGATCGGCATTGCCTTCAGCAACCATGCAGATTTTTAACGAGGATCCTCGGGCTATAAGTTCGATGTTATCCTGTTCCTTCCTCATTTTATCAATAAATTCTTGCGTTTCTTTCGAGGTGTGAGAGCGGCTAACAACTATTGTGAGTGGTTTTTTATTCGATTTATAGGGTAGTTTATTCTTCCCAATGGTTAGTTCATCTAATTTACTAGCACTATCAATTTCTTCTTCGATATTGTCAATTCTATACGATCCTAGGGTTTGCATTGCAAAATACAGCTGTTTAATTACAGGTACATATACAACTCCAATAATTGGGGATCCATTAAAAACCAATGCTATATTAACGGTAAACTCACCATTGCGCTTAATAAACTCTTTGGTGCCGTCAAGCGGATCAACAAGCCAAAAGTATTCCCATCCTCTTCGTTCCTCATAGTGCAGATCTCTGCCTTCTTCACTCATTACCGGAATTCTGGTCTTCGTTAGGTGTACCATTATTTCATCATGTGCTTTTCTGTCGGCAAGGGTAAGTGGTGTTGCATCCGATTTTAGGTTAACCTGAAAGTCGTTTGAATTATAAACTTCCATTATCAAAGCACCAGCTTTAATAGTTGCATTTATTCCTGTAAGCAGTAGGTGTTTAAGTTCCTGATGGTCAATCATTGCTGAAAAGTTAAGTATTGCTTACTATTTATTATGTTTAAAACCCTGAATAGCATACATAAAAAATTGTAATACAATGGTTTGGATATTTATTTTTAAATCTTGAATGCAAAGTAAAGCTATTGTACTATGATTAACAATAAAATAGTTATACTTTAGGCCAACTGTGCAGTATAACATCCACACTAATAAAACAATATAGGTTTAACTATTTTGTTATGCTATAAAACATTTAGCCGTACAGCTACGATAAATTCAGTACTTTGTAGTTAAAAGATGGTCTGTTGGTTGGATTATCCTTTGCAATTGAAAAAAAAATAGTCATATCTTGCAATAGCAGACATAATGAGCTACGTTTAGCACGTTTTTTAATAAAAATAGATATCATGAAAGAAATCGAGAAATTAAAACCCAACGAGGTTTGGAAATATTTTGCTGAGATATTGGAGATTCCCCGCCCATCAAAAAAAGAGGAAAAAATCATAGCCTATCTCTTAAAATTTGCTGAAGAGCATAAACTTGAGGCCAGCAAGGATGAAGCTGGTAACGTTATCATCCGTAAGCCTGCTTCAAAGGGTATGGAAGATAGGGCTTCTGTTGTTTTGCAGAGCCATGTTGATATGGTGTGCGAGAAAAATAGCGATGTTGAACATGATTTTGATAACGATCCAATAAACGCATTTATTGATGGGGACTGGGTTACTGCAAAGGGAACAACCCTTGGTGCGGATGATGGTATTGGTGTTGCTGCGCAGCTAGCCATTTTAGCGTCAAATGCAATTAAGCATGGACCCATTGAGTGCTTGTTTACTGTTGATGAAGAAACTGGTCTTACGGGAGCCTTTGAGATGAAACCAAATTTTTTTAATTCCGAAATCTTGCTTAACCTCGATTCTGAGGATGAGGGCGAACTGTTTATTGGTTGTGCTGGAGGTGTGGATACGGTTATAACCTTTGCATATGAAACAGAGAAAGTGCCAAGCGATTTTCAGCCATACCAAATTGCAGTTACCGGCCTAAAGGGTGGGCACAGTGGCGATGAAATTGAAAAGGGACTAGGGAATTCTATTAAAATTCTTAATCGCTTTTTATGGGAGGGAACCAATAAATACGATATACGAATATCAAATATCGACGCGGGCAACCTTCGGAATGCAATTCCTAGAGAAGCATTTGCAACGTTTTTAATCCATAAGGACGACGTTGCCCAGATGAAGGAACTTTTTAGTGATTTTAAGAAGAACATTAAATTTGAGTATAAAGAGGTTGAACCAAAAATTAGTATCAAACTTGAGGCTGGCGTTATGCCTGAGTGGGTTATTGATGAGCCGGCACAGTATGATTTGCTAAATGCACTGTATGCTTGTCCGCATGGGGTAATTGCAATGAGCAAACAAATTCCTGGTTTGGTTGAAACATCAACCAATTTGGCTTCGGTTAAGTTTATTCAGGATAACCAGATATTGGTAACTACAAGTCAGCGTAGTTCAATTGACTCCGCAATGGCCGATGTTGCTAATATGGTTAGCAGCGTTTTCCGCCTTGCAAATGCTCATGTGGTTCACACAGGAAAATATCCTGGTTGGGCACCCAATACCAACTCCGAGATACTAACTATTACCAAGAATAGCTATGTTAAGCTATTTGATGAAGAGCCCGTTGTTCGTGCTATCCACGCTGGTTTGGAGTGCGGTTTGTTTTTAGAAAAATATCCTAAACTCGATATGATATCATTTGGCCCAACCATCAAGGGTGCTCACTCGCCTGATGAGCGAATTCATATTGAAACTACTGATAAGTTCTGGAGACTTCTGCTTGATGTATTGGAAAATGTTCCTAAAGCCTAATATTAAACTTGGATTAAGGTTTTGAAGGAATTTAAGAGGTTTTTGTTTGTGCTGGCATGTATATGCTACTTATCAAACCAAGTTTACGCACAAAAGGCAGATGATGATGAGCAGCAATCGTTCTCGTTTTATGGTTATGTAAGCTATGAAGCTATTTTCGATTCTCATGAATCTGTCTTTTCACGCGATGGCGAATTGTACTTTTATCCAGCACCACCAATTTATCATGAACTGAGCGGTAAGCTAATCAACGCTAACCCTCAGTTCAATATGTTGTCGTTGCAGAGTCGCCTAGGTGTTCGTATTGCAGGGCCAGATGTACTAGGTGCTAAAGTTACGGGCTTGGTTGAAGCGGATTTTTTTGCAACCAAGGAGGAGTATAAGCATCTCCTAAGGGTAAGGCATGCAATAATGAAGATGCAATGGGAGAGGTCATCACTAATACTAGGGCAATACTGGCATCCCATGTTTGCACCTGAGGTATGCCCACAGGTTATATCCTATGGTGCGGCAGTTCCTTTTAATCCATTAAATAGGTCGCCCCAAATACGGTTTGAGTATCAGCCAAATAGTAGCATTAGGCTTGTAATGGCTGCATTAGTTCATGGCTATTACTCATGTATTGGTCCTGAGGCTGCTCAGCGTAACTCTGGAATACCCGATTTGCAGGTACAGCTGCATGTTGGCAATAGCCCTAAGTTTACTACGGGAATTACTGTTGGCTATATGTGGTTACAGCCATTGAGTCAGGTATACAATGGAGATACCTACCGAAGCAAAGCTATAATCGGAGCCTACAATTTGCAGTGGTTTGGGAAGTTGAAATTAAATAAAATTACTCTTCAGGGAAAGGCATCGTTTGGTGAAAATATGAGCCATTTTGTAATGCTCGGTGGATATGGTAGACTTTTTGATGACGCTTCCAAAATGTACGATTATAGTTACACAAATTTGTACTCAGCTGCTGGTTGGTTTGAGGTTATGTATAACTTAAACGATTATTGGGATTTTGGTTTTTTTAGTGGTCTGGCCGGTTCTTTAGGTTCAAATGACAGGATTGATACACAAGGTCCAGTATGGTACAATAGAGGGGCAAATATTGCCAATACTTACAGGTTGTCACCAAGGGTGGTCTACACACAAAAGGGCATTAGGTTTGCATTGGAATACCTTTACAACTCTGCTGATTATGGCGTGTCATTGGACAATTATGGAAAACCTGAAAATATTACTACAACCATAAATCATAGGGTATTGGTTTCGGCAAAGTATTCGTTCTAATTTCAGCAATATATTTTTATAAAAGAGGAGGCTGCATGGGAAGCAATCCTCTTTTGTGGTTTAAACCTAAGGCATTACGAGAAAATGGATTTTATACTTACTTTTATCTAAGTAAGAAAACTGCATTAACTGTTTTTAGTATTGCGACAATAGCTCATATTTAACTCGATAAATAGTCAGAACCAATCACCATACTGATTTAAATCTTAACTTTTCTTTCGAAAAGTTGTGTGCAGTGCAAACATTTAATATGCTAACGGGTTTACTTAAAACACTTGTAGCATAGAATGTTTTATGTAACTTTGTATTTAAACCAATTTAGATAATGCAGAATAAAAGTAAAAGAAGACCGGTTATTTTTGTAACCAACGATGACGGAATTAATGCCAAAGGGATTAAAGCTTTGGCTGAAATGGCAAAGCAATTTGGCAGAGTAGTGGTTGTTGCTCCTGACGAAGGTAACTCCGGAATGTCTCATGCCATTACCATAAAACATCCCTTAAGGCTAAAGAAGCATAATTGGGGCAATGATATTGAGGCATATTCAGTTAACGGAACACCTGTAGATTGCGTGAAACTGGCATTTAACCAAATTTTCAAGCATAAACCCGATATGCTACTTTCGGGAATCAATCACGGCTCAAATTCATCGGTTAGCGTATTCTATTCGGGTACAATGGCAGCAACCATTGAAGGATGTTTGTACGGAATACCCTCAATAGGTTTTTCGTTACTCGATTATATGCCTGATGCGGATTTTGCTGGGTCTGTTAAGTATGGTAAACAGATTATACAAAATGTTTTAGAGAATGGCCTTAGCAATGGCGTTTGTCTTAATGTAAATATACCTGCAATTCCCGAAAATAAAGTTAATGGAATTAAAGTATGCCGACAGAATATGGGAACCTGGAGGGAGGAGTTTGACAAAAGAACTGATCCACGAGGGTTTGATTATTTTTGGTTGACAGGATATTTTCAAAATGATGAACCCGAAGCCACTGATACGGACGAGTATGCACTTTCAACCGGATATGTATCCATTGTTCCGGTTAGCATCGATTTGACTGATAAACCTGAGTATGCTAGGCTAAGCCAATTGTTTGAAAATTCGAGTTTTAGTGAAAAGCAAAGTGCTGATATAAAACAGCATAAGTCTATACCCTAAGGAACTACTTTCCAAATGAAGAAAAAATTCGACTCAATACCATTAGGCGCAATTCTAGGGATTGTTGTACCTTTAATAACTTTCTATCTTGTTCTGAGATTCGTTTACCCCTTTGAGTTTTCCGATAAATCGTTGCATACTTTCTGGATGCATATTATGGCACCAAAAATAATGAGCCTTGGCGCATTACCCAATCTTGGTGTTTTTATGCTGTTTATCTATACCAATAGGTTAAAATCTGCAAGAGGAGTTTTGGCTGTTACAATTCTGTTGGCAATAATCGTTTTTATAATTAAGCTAACCTAAATCCTTTTCTGCATGAAATACTTTATTGTAGCGGGCGAAGCATCGGGCGACTTACATGCATCAAACCTAATGCAAGGACTAAAGCAGAAGGATACTAACGCTCAGTTTATGTTTTTTGGTGGCGATTTAATGCTTGAGCAGGGAGGCGAACTTGTAAAACACTATAAGGATATGGCCTTTATGGGGTTTGTTGAAGTTTTGCAGAATCTGAGGCAGGTCTCAAAAAACCTTAAGCTGTGCAAGCGTACCATTAGGACTTTTAATCCCGATATTATAATTCTAGTTGATTATCCAGGTTTTAACCTTCGTATTGCTAAGTATGCAAAAGCGTTAGGTTTTAAGGTCATTTACTATATTGCTCCCAAGGTGTGGGCATGGAAAGAGTCGCGAGTTAAACAGCTGAGGAAGTATGTGGATAAGCTCGTAATTATCTTTCCGTTTGAGCAGGAGTATTTTAAGCGGAAAGGGGTAGATGCTGTTTACCTTGGCAATCCACTTGTTGATACAATTCAGGAAATGCCCGATGATGGCAAATTTATTGAACGTCATGCATTGGAGCAAAAACCAATAATATCGTTACTAGCTGGTAGCCGTAAGCAGGAAATTAAGCATAACCTTCCGGTAATGCTTACTTTAGTAGATAAGTTTCCACAATATCAGTTTGTTATTGCAGGGGCTCCGTCACTAAGGATTGATGATTACAAACGTCATATGGCCGAGACTAATGTTTCTATCGTTTTTAATCAAACTCAAAACCTGTTGCGTCATTCAACCGCATCTGTGGTTACCTCGGGTACGGCAACCCTGGAGGCAGCTTTATACAACACCCCCGAAGTGGTTTGTTACAGAGGCAGCATTATTTCGATGCTCATTGCTTGGTTGGTGGTTCGCATTAAATATATATCTTTAGTGAACCTAATAATGGATAAAGAGGTTGTGAAAGAGCTTATTCAGTTTAAGCTTAATCCCGAATCGCTATACAACGAGGTTTCTATTTTGCTGCCAGGTGAACAGCATCGCAACGAAATGCTAAGCGATTTTCAGAAGCTGCGCAATATGCTGGGAGAATCAGATGTTTCCATTAGAGTGGCCGAGTTTATTGTTGGCTTTATAAACCAAAATTAAGCGGATTTTTATGAAAAGATTATTAATCCTTTTCCTTTTAACCTATTGCACATCTGTAGCATTCTCACAAAAAATCAGCATAAGTCTTTTTAATAGCCAAAAGAATCAAACATTTGTTATTACTCCCGTAAGTGGTAATTACTCAATTATTGCTGGCGATAAAACAATTCCTCTTTCGTTGAATCAAATTGTTTACGTATCACGTTCAGGTGATTCTGTTAAGGTGCGCGACATGGTTACTCATCTTGGCACTTGGTCAAGAGTTTCTATAGTTGGGCAAACCGACAATGATGTGATTAGGATGAACTCTGTGGTACCCTCTATGCCAGCAAGGATTTACGATGATAATCTAACTTTTTATGTTGATTTTGATAGGTTAATGACATTGAATATCATCGATTTAGATAAGTATATTGCAGGCGTGGTTGATGCCGAAGCGGGGCCAAATGCACAACCCGAGTTCTATAAGGCGCAGGCTTTACTTGCCCGCACATATGCATTGGGGCATGCCGATAAGCATATGGGCGAAGGGTTTAATCTTTGCGATGAGGTTCACTGCCAAGCTTATAAAGGCAAGTCGATTAGAAACGAAAAGATACTTAAGGCAACAAAGGATACACATGGAATGGTTGCAGTTGATGAGGAGAACGACCTTATAGTGGGAGCATTTCATGCAAATTGTGGGGGGCAAACAGCAAATTCTGGCGATGTTTGGCTTACAAGCCATTCTTACCTTACTTCGATAATGGATAACTTTTGTAAGGGTCAGCCCAGTTCGCAATGGGAGGTGAGAGTACCCATGGATGAGTGGATAAAGTTTCTCGAATCTAAAGAGGTAAAAACCTCAAATCTTACAGTAAATGATTACCCATTTGTTTCGAAAGAGCGTAGGTATGAGTACAAAATAAATGGGGTAATTATACCCACAGGCGAAATCCGTTCGTACTTCAAACTTCGTTCTTCGTTTTTCTCAATCGATGTTGTATCAAATGGTATTCGAATAAAGGGGAGGGGATACGGACATGGTGTTGGGCTCTGTCAGGATGGTGCCATGCAGATGGCCAAAAAAGGTAAACTTTACCCCGATATTATACACCATTACTATAAAGGGGTTCGAATTACCGACTATTTTGAAACGATAGAGCAAGACTCAACCATTCTTCATATTGATGAAAACGTTGCCTCACATTAGCTTATTTTGATTTGTATAAAAATCCTGGCTCAGGGTTTTCAACTGGCGGTTTTATTGGAGTAGGGGGGGCGAGTCTATCAGGATTCCTAACATCAATATCGGCTTCATACTCCCAACCAAGTTGGGTTAGCTTAAACCCATCATAGGAAAAATCTGGAACATAAAACTGATAGTTTTCAGCATAATCGTTGCGCATTGGGCTAAGGTGATCGAAAACAATCATCTGCATCTCTTCGTTCCACCTAAGAGTCATTGTGGCTCTTGCCGAGAACTCAAAGACAATTCGACTTAAGGTTTTTCCCTTAACTCTAAAAACTGGAACACCCAACATTGGTTCACCTTCATCGGAGAGGGTAATAGTTTCAATTATCCGTTTTGATGAGAACAAATTATTCATATCAATACCCAACAAGGTGTAAACATCTTCACCACTAAAATTATCAACCCTAATTGAGTAGTATAAAGCACCATGCCATGTATTGGTGGAAAGGGTTTGTAGCTGCGGTGTCTCAATTTGTTTGCGGTTATCCGTAAGCGGATAAATATTCTGTTTCCCCTCAGTATTGGTCTGAATAAATCCAAAGTATTTCTGATGACCGCCTACTTGTGGTATGTTCCATGTATACACCTTAATCCTTTCATCAGACGAAGTTAAAATTTGCATTTTTTGCACCTTGCTGAACGGATATTCAAAAGAATTATCCAAAAGTAAAGCATCGTATAGTAGCGAGATTAGCTCATTGTTAAGCTCATTTTTTTTTGTAAAATTGCTTGTATTCTCAATGCTGTCAATCAGCTTCACAATTTCATCTTCTAAATAGCTAGCACTCTTATTGGAACTGAGCGCAGTAAAAGAGACGAATAGTAATAATAAAAGAGCACTTTGTTTGAACATATCCACTATTATCAATGTTTACACCTTTAACGTAAATAATTGAACTTGGTTTAATATGAAGGTTAACAATTTTTTTAAACGGTTTTTATCCGTAAAGTTTTTGCTTGGTCTTTTAATTGGCGGAGCATTGGGATATGCCTATTATCATTTTGTTGGATGCAGGGGAGGCAGTTGTCCCATGTGGGCTGATCCCTGGCGAAGCACTCTTGTAGGTATGGCTTTTGGTGGTATTTTGCTCTTCGATACATCAAGAAAGAAGGATAAGCCTAAAGCCGATCAAGAGCCTCTATAATTAGCCTGCAAGCATCTTCAATCTCATCATCGCTAATTATTAGCGGTGGCGCAATTCGGAATGCTGAGTCGCAGAACAGAAACCAATCGGTTACAAAGCCTATCTCTAATCCCAGATGAATAAATTTCTGAACGTTTTGTAATGACCCTAACTCAACGGCCATAAAAAGACCAGATGAGCGTATGCTTTTCACGTTTTTATGGTTTACCAGTCTGCTGCGGAAGAGTTGCGTTTTCTTTTCAACCTCATCAATTAGTTTAAGCGATTGGAGTAGTTTAAGCGATTTAAGCGATGCAGCACACGAAACAGGATGCCCTCCAAAAGTTGTTATATGGCCAAGTACAGGGTTATGGGTTAGCTTGCCCATTATTTCTTTTGATGATATAAATGCACCAAGGGGCATACCACCACCAAAGGCTTTTGCAAGCAGGAGAATATCGGGAGTTACACCATACTTTTCAAACGCAAATAGTTTTCCTGTTCTCCCCATTCCAGTTTGAATCTCATCGAAAATAAGCAGTGCACCCGTTTCGTTACATCTTTGGCGAAGCGCCTCTAAAAAACCAGGCTTCGGTACCACTATTCCGCCCTCGCCTTGAACTGGCTCAATAATAACACATGCTGTTTGCGAGTCAATTCGGCTTAGCTCATCAATGTTGTTAAAGGTTAGGTGCTTAACGCCAGGGAGCAATGGCCTGAAGGCTTGCTTTAGACCCTCGTCACCCATTAGGCTTAATGCACCGTGGGTTCCTCCATGGTATCCATTTTTAAATGATATAATATTGGGTTTGCCGGTATGTCTTTTTGCCAGTTTTACCGCACCCTCAACAGCTTCGCTACCCGAGTTTACAAAGTAAACGCTCTGTAGGCTATTGGGAAGCAGCTTGCATATTGTTTCTGCAAGTTTAACCTGAGGGTGTTGAACAAATTCGCCATACACCATAAGGTGCATGTACTTTTGTGCTTGTTGGCACACGGCATCAACAACCTCTTTGTGCGAGTGCCCAAGATTGCTAACGGATACTCCGGAGATTAGGTCGATTAACTTTTTACCGCTTGATGTATAAAGGTAAACCCCTTCGGCTTTTTCAACTTCAAGCTGGAGGGGCGAGTCGGAGGTTTGAGCTAGGTACTTAAGAAACAGCTCTCTATGTGTAAGCATTGCTTTTTTTAGTTATTTGCTTATTAAGTTTATTTCGCTCATTAATTTTTCTTTGTACGATTTACCAATTGGAATAATCTTTCTGCCTTCGGATAGTTTAATCACAACAGAATTATCCTCGATACTAAAAATCTCCCTAATATTTACAATAAATGAGCGATGAACACGCTTGAAAATTGAATTAGGTAGTTGGTTTTCAATTGCCTTCATCGTAAAGTGAATGGTGTACTTGTCGTTTCGGGTATTAATTACCACGTAGTTTTCAAGTGCCTCAACCCAAAGTATTTCGCTGTATTTAATTTTTATCAGCGAACTGCTTTTTCTAATAAAAATTTCCTTTTCGTCGGTATCCTGCGTGTTTTTAGTGCTGGTCTCAAGGGCTTTGTTGGCTGCTTTAAAAAATCGGGCGTAATTTAATGGTTTTAAAATATAGTCGGTAACGCTATACTCAAATGCTTCAAGGGCATACTTTTCACGCGATGAAACAATAATTATTTGCGGTGGATTGACTACGGTATTCAAGAAATCGATACCAGTCATCTCTGGCATTTCAATATCTAAAAAAATAAGATCAATGCTATTACCTTCTTTTATAAAATTAATAGCATCAACGGCATTGTTGAAAGTATGCAGCAATTCAAGGAAACTTGTTCTGTTTACATAATCTTCAAGAACACTGCACGACATTTCGTCGTCATCAATGAGGATACATTTCATAGCTTAAAAAGTATCAGTTTATATGACGAAAATACGAAATTTATTGATGAGTTCAATAAATCTATTGACAAAATGCGTCAATAAGTTCTTTTATGGAGGAATCTTTTCTCTATAGAGCGCCAACTCTTTATTGTAAGTCGGAGCCACTCGTGCATAATTAATCGAGCCTCATCGGAGCTTATGTTATACTTAATATCAGAGGTTCTGAGCTTATCTGTAAGCATATGAATGCAAATTGCAGCCGAAACAGAAATGTTCAAGCTCTCAGTGAACCCATACATAGGTATCAGTAAATGTTCATCTGCATTGTTTATTACATCATCCGATAGGCCGGTGAGTTCTGTTCCAAAAAACAGGGCAAACTTTCCTTTCTCAATATCGAAATTGTTAAGGGTAGTTTGGTGAGTGTTTGGTGATGTGGCAACAATACGATATCCTTTTTTTTTAAGAGAGTTGATTGCTTGCAGCGTATTGTTCTTATGTTCGTTGTACCTATGTAGTGTTAGCCATTTTGTTGATCCTAATACCACCCTTGGATTTACGTTAAACTCGTTGGAGTTCTCAATTACATGCACATCTTGAATGCCAAAGCAATCACATGAACGTAGCACTGCACTCGCATTTTGAGATTGGTAAATGTTCTCGAGAGCAACAGTTAGGTATCGAGTTCTATTATTTAAAATGTTTTGTAAGAGATTCAACCTTTTTTCTAAAACAAATTCTGAAAGATGGTTGATTAGCTCTTCTCTCATGGCAGGTGTAATATTATCCATGACAAAAAGCGAGGTTTATATTTTAAGTGTTAGGAGTCTAGAATAGTATGAAAAATAAAAGGGGACATCTTTTTGAAGATGGCCCCCTTTCAAAAACAAATTCAAGCTTCTTATTGAACTTGATCGCTAAGATCGCTGCCTGGCTTAAATTTAACTACTTTTTTGGCTTTAATAGTAATTGGCTTACCAGTTTGAGGGTTACGTCCTGTTCTTTCATTCCTTTGTGAAACGGAAAAAGAACCAAAACCTACCAATGCAACCCTATCACCTTCTTTAAGTGCGTCGGTAGTTGCTTTTACAAATGCGTCAAGAGATTTCTTGGCGTCAGCTTTAGTTAAACCTGCTTCTGCAGCAATTGCATCAATTAATTGAGCTTTGTTCATAATACTTAATTTTTAAGGTTAAAAATAGTTAGTTAGCCTAAACAATACTATACAAATATAGCGTATTTATTGGGTTTGCAAAGTAAATATAAGGAAAAACACTAATTTCTAGCATTTTTTTTGATTATTAATTGTTGCTTTACATAACATCTGCTAAGTTTTTAAAAAAATCTTTATAAAACCAAGGCTTTCTCCAAAATAATAATGAATATTATTTGACAATAAATTTTAAAAAGACAAAAAAGAGAATATCTTTGCAGCGGAGAAATGGCAGAGCGGTTGAATGCGGCGGTCTTGAAAACCGTTGTACCGAAAGGTACCGGGGGTTCGAATCCCTCTTTCTCCGCTAAAAAGAGGAGCCG
>CALGIR010000026.1 GCA_937915475.1 uncultured Bacteroidales bacterium | reverse complement strand
CAGAAAAGGCAATGGACACAGTATTACGCTCCATAAAGCCTCAGGAAATAACCTTAAAGAGGTTACCGTTAGTTTCCCGCTGGGCAAGTTTATCTGTATTACGGGTGTATCGGGTAGCGGAAAATCATCGCTAGTAAACAAAACGCTACAACCCGTATTGAGCCAAAATCTGTATCGTGCATTAGATCAACCCTTACCCTACAAAAAAATAACAGGGATTGAGCACATCGATAAGGTTGTTGAGGTTAGCCAGGCTCCAATAGGTCGTACCCCACGCTCAAATCCAGCTACCTACACCGGTGTTTTTACCGATATTCGAAAACTTTTTGAACTGACACCAGAAGCTAAAATCCGCGGTTACAAAGCGGGACGATTCTCTTTTAACGTAAAGGGTGGACGCTGTGAGGTTTGCAGGGGCGCCGGAGTTCAAACCATTGAAATGAATTTTCTGCCCGATATCTATGTGAAATGCAACGGTTGCAACGGAAAACGATACAATAGGGAAACATTAGAGGTACGGTATAAGGGTCGGAATATAAGCGATGTGCTTAACCTTACCATCAACCAAGCAGTTGAGATTTTTACCAACATCCCCAATATATACCAAAAAATTAAAACGCTGCAAGATGTGGGCTTGGGTTACCTAACCCTTGGACAACAATCAACTACCCTATCGGGTGGAGAGAGCCAACGGGTTAAACTGGCAAGTGAATTGGCCAAACGGGACACTGGCAAAACACTTTACATACTGGACGAACCCACTACAGGCCTTCACTTTGAAGATGTTAGGGTATTGCTTGATGTATTAAACAAACTTGTTGATAAGGGTAATACAGTTATTGTTATTGAGCATAATATGGATGTGGTTAAGGTGGCCGATCATATTATCGATTTAGGACCTGAAGGCGGTGAAAAGGGCGGCAAAATAATATGCGAAGGAACTCCTGAAGAGATAATGCTAGGTAAAAAGGGTTATACATCGGAGTACCTACTTAGGCATCTTAGGCGAACTGGACCTAAAGAGAAAAAGGGTTAGCACCATTTGCCAACCCTTTTATAAACTTTTATTTGCCTCTTAATTCTACTGAGAGAAGAAAAAGTTGTTTAGCTCATAGATATCTTCTGTACTAAAATCGAGTGCACCATCAAAGAACTGTTCTATGGCTTTCAGCAGTTCCTCAAATGCAATATAGCCGTCACCATCAATATCAAATCTCCTGAACTTTTGCGGTATTTCTCCCGGAGCAAACGCAATGCTTCTTGTCCATATTGGAGCAACAGGCATAAGTTGAACCTCTTCACGGCGAACGGCAGTTGGCCTCTCATACATCTGAGCAAGCACATCCGCTGATAGCTGAACCCCTCTATCATCAACAATGGAACCCGGAGGTGTATTTGGCTCATCATCCATAAAATCCGGCACTCCGTCCCCATCCATATCTAAAGGACATCCTACGCTGTCAACCTCAACACCAATTGGAGTATCGGGGCATTCATCTAGCCTATCAAAAATACCGTCCATATCCTGATCGGCAAACATTACCTCATAATCTACGTCCTCAAGCTCTGCAAAAAGCATATCTACCTTCATCATCTCAGGATCGGAGAACATATCGAAACTAAAAGAGAAGTTTGTAAACATAAACATATCATTCCGTCCATTCCCCTTCAAACCATATCGATTTGCTGCTTTTTCATTGTAGTTATCAAGCATGTCGGTAAACGTGTAGTGTAAAGAGGTAGCAATTCTTAGGTTAACTCTATACGATAAATAGAAATCGAACCCTATCTCAACGGGAATAGCAATCGTTGTTTGGGAAAATTTACCCAATCCATGATAATCGGCTTTTGATAGATCTGTCTCCCACTCTTTATCAAAATTAATCTTTGCTAATGAATGATCTGGAGTTGACTCGTGGCGATTACGCATAGTTCCATCGTTCCAGAAATAGTAATAATCATCACTTCCGCCTGTTACACTATACTTGATATCACCCTTTGGGGTGAAGGGAAACGGCGAAATTCCAGCTGAGATGAATGGGCGAAAACGTTTCGATTTACCAATCCAGTGCCCAAAACCATATTCAACTGTAATGCCCAGTTCAAAAAACTCCGTCCGAAATGAGGAGTTGTGGTATATTGGTAGGCCATTCTCATCTGAAGTCAAAAATGAAAGATCAGACTGCATTCTTTGTGAAATGCTATAATCATGCCCTTCCACATTACCATACATTAGGTAGAAATTGAGCTTGAAGAAATTCTGTTTGCCAAAAAGCGTAGAGACGTTAAACTTATAACCCATATTGCCCATCACTGGGTTTTTGTTTGGATAACGAATGTCGCCAAGGTAGCGGATAACACCCGTTCCCAATGAAATAACGGGCTTATAAACAGGGTTTTCTACTTCAACCTCTTTGGTTAACAACTGCTCGTAGTAGTCCTCATCATCCTCTTGGGCAAAAAGCACAGATGTAGAGAGTAAAAGCAAAACTATACTTCCAAAAATCCAGCTAAATATTTTTTCTGCAATTGTCATTTGTAGATTGCTATTTAATTTAGGAAAGCACTACTTATACCAATGTTGGCTAGTTATCATTAAGGCTTCCTGTACAGTAATGCGCACGCCATTATTGTATGCAGCCACAAATGCATCATCTATAGGAGTTGTGTTCCAAATACCGTTACGGCTATCGCGAGCCTTTTTATACTCGTAAAATGAACCAATGGAATACTTATACCACCCCTCGTGCTTTTCTGTTCTAACATCCTCAGTTATACTCAGTCTTTTAAAGTAGCGTTTAATGTCTACTGGTCTGTGCCCTGCTGCAATTTGTACCCTGTAGTAAACCCCCTCTTCGGGTTCAAGCTGATAGGAGAGATCAAGATCAACGGGTTTACCTCTGGAAATTGGCTTATCCTCTATCTTTTGGTATGAAACCGAAATTGATTTACCTCCCTCGTCACCAACATAGGTTGTACTTACAGGCTGACCTAATTGCAGAGCCGAAGAGACCTGAGTTTGAGGTATTGACGACAATATACTCTCTAGGTACCTAG
>CALGIR010000025.1 GCA_937915475.1 uncultured Bacteroidales bacterium | reverse complement strand
CGTTTTAAAGCCCTTGCCAATGCTTCATTTGGTGGTATTGCCATACATGATAGGGGAGTAATTATTGAAGCAAATCAGGGATTAACCGCAATGACAGGGTTTTCCTACGATCAACTTATTGGAATGGATGGCTTACTCCTTATTGCCCCTACTCACAGACATCTTGCACTTCAGCATATCGAAAGCGGTTACGAGGAACCATATGAGGCTGTTGGTATTAGAAACGATAAATCAACATTCCCCCTGGAAATTCAGGGGAAGCAAATCCCTTATAAGGGTAAAGTTTTACGTGTTACTGAGTTTAGAGATATTACCCAACGCAAAGAGTATGAGAGGACCATCACAGACACAGAAGTTAAGTACAAGCAGATAATTGATTTTGCTGTTGATGGTTTTGCGATTGGGAATAAGGAGGGAGTAATAATTGAGGTGAACAATCGTCTCATCGAAATCTCAGGTAAGAGGCGGGATCAGGTTTTGGGCAAGCACCTTAGTACATTATTTTCCGATAGCATGTTGAGTAAAAAGCCGCTCCGCTTCGATTTGTTGAATGAGGGAAAAACGGTTGTAGTTGAGCGCGAAATCATAAGACCAAACGGGGAGCAGGTTTTTGTTGAGATGCATTCTAAGATGATGCCCGATGGAACCTATCAGACCATTGTAAGGGATGAAACTGAACGAGAAAAAACTGAGAGTGCCATAAGGCAGAGTGAAAAACTTTACAGATCCATTATTGAAAATATTGAGGACGTTTACTTTAGGTGCGATCTTAATCAATGTTTGGTTTTATTAAGCCCATCGGGAGCACTACTCTTTGGTTATGACACTGTTCAAGAGATGCTGGGTGAGCATTTGGATACTTTCTGGACCGAAACTGATGAGAAGCAACGATTTATTGACATAATTAGGAGCGAGGGAAGAGTACGTAATTATAGAACTACCCTAAGAAACCGTAAAGGAACAATTATTAATGCATTTCTTTCTGCCTCATATATTATTGACAGCAATGGAGAGCGGTGTGGCGTAGAGGGAATAATACACGATGTTACCCAAAGGACACAGACCCAAAAAGCACTCGAAACGGAGCAGTTTCTCATGCGGAACCTTATGGATAATGTAATCGATCAGGTTTACTTTAAGGATACAGAGAGCAAGTTTATTAGGGCAAGCAAAAACGTTGCTCAGCGTTTTGGGTTAAAAAATCCAGACGAGATTATTGGAAAAAGCGATTTCGACTTCTTCTCGAAAGAACGTGCTGAAATAACTTACAGGGATGAGCAAAATATTATTGCAACAGGGGAACCTTCAGTAAATATTGAAGAGGAAGAGGTTTGGAAAGACGGGAGTGTAACCTGGGCTTCAACAACCAAAATGCCTTTTTACGGTTCCGACGGTAAAATAGTTGGAACCTTTGGTATATCGAGAGATATAACCGAACGGAAAGAGTATGAGATTATCCTACAGGACAGAGAAGAGAGGGCTTACCGTCAGCGAATAGCTATTGCTGAACTTGCCATTGACAATCCCCTAAGTGAGTCGTCCCTTAATGAATATGTTAAGGCTATTGCTCAAAAATCTGCAGAGGTATTAGATGTTCGTAGAGCCTCAATTTGGGTAATGTCCGATGGTGGTAAGGAACTCCGTTGCTCAGCATTCTTTGACAAAGAAAAAAATGAGTTCTCAACTCTTCCGTCATTTTCTATTGATGACTACTCAGGTTTTTTTCAGCCACTCTTTAGCGAAAACAGAATATTTGTTAACGATGTACAAAGCGACGAAAGGGTTCAAAAGTTCAGGGATATATACCTAACCCCGTTGGGCATAACCTCTACGCTGGATGCAGGCATAACCATTGAAGGGAAACTAGCTGGGATGGTTTGCTTTGAGCATGTTGGTAAGCAGCGTAACTGGGAGGTAGATGAAGAATCGTTTTCCGTTATCATTGCGTCGTTAGTAGGTCAAGCCATCCTCACCTCAAGGCGGAAAGAATCGGAGAAAGCCCTCATGGAGAGCGAAGAGCGTTTTCGTTACGTTATACAAGCCACAAACGATGGGGTATGGGATTGGGATATAAATACTGGCAGCATGTTTTTTAGCGATAATTACTACACCATGCTCGGATACAATCCTGAAGATTTTGATGCGACATATCAGGGTTGGCTCAATTTACTTCACCCCAACGATAGGGAGTACACGCTAATGCTTGTCGAGAAGTACCTTAAAGGGGTAAGTGCCGATCTAAATACTGAGTATAGGCTTAAGGCAAAGGATGGCTCTTGGAGGTGGATACACGTGCGAGGTAAAGTGGTTGAATACGATGAAAACATGAAACCACTAAGAGTTGTAGGAACACATATTGATATTACTGAACGAAAGCAATTGCAGGACGAACTCCGCGATTCGGTTCATTTTCTACAGGTTGTTCTTGATACCATTCCCGTAAGGCTGTTTTGGAAAGATTCTGAGCTGCGGTACTTGGGGTGTAACACATCCCTTGCCAATGATATAGGGTTTAGTAAACCATCGGAAATTATTGGTAAAACTGATGAGGAATTAGTTTGGAATAAGCAAGTTGCATTACGTCAATCTGATGAACTATCGATACTTAAAACCGGTATGCCCAAGCTAAATTTCGACGAGCAATTTATATTGCCCGATGGAACAAATCGTTGGATTAGAGCGAATACGGTACCGTTAAGGAGTAGCAAAGGGAAAATTATGGGCGTGTTAGGCACATACGATGATATTACTGAAACCATTCAGGCTAAAAATGAGATTGAGCTCGAGAGAGCCTATTTTGAACAATTATTCGAGAGTTCGCCAGAGGGCATTGTGCTGCTTGATACGGACGACTGCATTGTGCGTTGTAACCGTGAATTTCAGCGAATGTTTCAGTACGATGAGCACGAGGTTATTGGCAAGGCCATTAATTCACTTATCGTACCAGATGAACTAAAGGATGAGGGGGCAAAATTTACCAGTGTAGTTAACGAAGGGAATTCGTTGCAGGCCGAAACCATTCGAAAGCGCAAGGACGGGGTGTTAATGAATGTTTCAATTCTAGGAAAGCCAATCTATTATCAGGGTGGCAAAATTGCCGTTTACGGTATCTATAGAGATATAACAGAAAGAAAGCATGTGGAAGTAGAACTGGCTCAAAAAACTAATGAGATTGAGGCTCAGAACGAGGAGTACAGGGTGATTAACGAGGAACTTTACCTAGCCAAGCAGAAGGCTGAGGAGAGCGATAAGCTAAAATCTGCCTTCCTAGCTAACATGAGCCACGAGATACGTACCCCCATGAACGGGATACTTGGGTTTTCGCAGTTACTCACAAAGCCCAACATCCCTGAGGTTGAAGTTAATCAGTATGTTGATATTATTCAAAGCTGTGGAAATCAGTTGCTTTGCATTATTAACGATTTGATAGACATTTCAAAAATTGAGTCGAATCAGATTACAATCCTAACCTCAAATGTTAATATAAACCAGTTAATGAACGAGCAGTACCTATTGTTTAAGGATAAATCGCAACAACAAGGTCTTGCTCTCTCATTTATAACCGATTTGCCCGATAATCGGAGTACAATAGTAACGGATAGTGCCAGGGTTAATCAAATTTTAACCAACCTTATTGGCAATGCCGTTAAGTTCACTAAACAGGGTTATGTTAAGTTTGGCTATAAGTATCGTCCCAATGAACTTGAGTTTTTTGTTCAGGATACGGGAGTAGGGATCCCATCAGAAATGGAGTCCAGTATTTTTGAACGTTTCAGTCAGGTTGAGACTGCTGTTTCTCAGCAGGCTGGCGGTACGGGCTTAGGTTTGGCAATATCAAAGGCATTTGTAAATAAGCTAGGTGGCCAAATTTGGTTCGATTCAACCCCAGGCGAAGGGTCAATATTTTACTTTACTATCCCATACAAACCAAGCGACGAGGTTGTACAAATGGAAAGGATGAGGATTGAGGAGCATGCTAAACAGATACCTTCTGGTACAAGTGTTCTAGTTGCCGAGGATGACGATGCTAACTTTTTCTTTATCCACGAAATGTTATCGGAGTATATTATCAATATACAAAGGGCAGCCAATGGCAACGAAGTTGTTGAAATGGTAAAGGATAATCCCAATTTTGATATTGTTTTAATGGATATTAAAATGCCAGGCAAGGATGGCTTTGAGGCAACCCGAGAAATAAAAGGAATAAGAAAAGACTTGCCCGTAATTGCTCAAACCGCCTATGCCTTCTCAACCGATAAGGATAAGGCTTTAGCTGCTGGTTGTGACGATTATATTGCTAAACCAATCGATAAGCTTAAGTTGGTATCGTTAATGGCCAAGTATCTTAAACGTAATTAGCAACTATTTTTTTCTGAAAAATACCTGAATTGGGACACCTTTAAAGTTAAAACGTTCTCTCAACTTATTCTCAATATACCTCCTGTAAGGTTCACGAACGTATTGCGGTAAGTTACAGAAAAAAGCAAACGAGGGCGCGTGCGTTGGCAATTGTGTTGCGTATTTTATTTTTATGTATTTGCCCTTATAAGCTGGTGGAGGGTAGGCATCAACCACTTCTTGTGTAAATTCATTAAGCTTTGAGGTAGTAATTCGTTGCGTTCTGTTTGTAAAAACCTGCATGGCATCCTCAAGTACTTTTAGGATACGCTGCTTAGTTACTGCCGATGTAAAAATTATGGGAATATCGTTAAACGGTGCAATCCTTTTCTTAATGGCCTCGGTGTATTCAATGGTAGTTTTGTTGTTCTTCTCAACTAAATCCCATTTGTTAACAACCAGTACAACCCCTTTCCTGTTTCTTATAATTAGGTTAAAAATATGCAAGTCTTGTGATTCGATGCCATTGGTAGCATCGATCATTAGGATGCAGACGTCGGAGTTCTCAATTGCTCTAATTGAACGAAGAACAGAGTAGAACTCCAAATCCTCAGTAACCTTCCCCTTTTTTCTAAGCCCCGCAGTATCAACAATAATAAAATCGTGACTAAATTTATTGTAGCGGGCATGAACTGAATCGCGGGTTGTTCCCGCTATGGGTGTTACAATATTGCGCTCTTCGCCAACCAATGCATTAATTAGCGACGATTTGCCAACATTTGGTCTACCCACTATGGTGATACGGGGAATTGATAAATCTTCCTCTTCTGACTCCTGTTTTTCAAATGATTTAACCAGTTCATCCAAAAGATCACCAGTTCCGCTACCGCTAATTGATGAGATGCTCAAAGGATCACCAAGGCCAAGGTTATAGAACTCATAGGCATCGTTTACCCGGAGGTGGTTATCGACCTTATTGACAACTAGAATTACCTTTTTTTCGGAACGCCTAAGTATGTTGGCAACCTCAGAGTCCATTTGAGTTATGCCTGTGGTTACATCAACCAAAAAAAGGATAACGTCTGCTTCATCAATGGCTATGGTAACCTGCTTGCGTATTTCACTCTCATACACATCGTCGGAGTTGGTAACCCACCCGCCTGTGTCGATAACTGAGAAATCTATTCCGTTCCAATCAGATTTACCGTAAATTCTATCGCGCGTAACACCCGACACCTCATCAACAATGGCTTTTCGTTGGCCAATAAGCCTATTGAAAAGGGTTGATTTGCCAACGTTTGGTCTGCCTACTATTGCAACTATATTTCCCATGGTATTACTTGCTATGCTTTGTTTGTGTTATAATAGATCTTTAACTATTGGGTGTACCCAAAACGTTTCAGTTTGTTATCATCGTCTCTCCAGTTAGGATCAACCTTTACGAAGAGTTCGAGAAAAACCTTTTTGTTAAGAAAACTTTCCAGTTCAAGCCTAGCCTCGGTGCCAACCCTTTTTAGGTTTTTACCCAGATGCCCAATTATGATTCCTTTTTGCGATTCTCTGGTTACGTATAGAATGGCTCTTATGCGGTCAATCTTTTCGCTTTCGGTGTACTCTTCAATATCAACTTCTACAGAGTAGGGAATTTCCTTTTGGTATGTGGTGAGCACTTTTTCGCGAATAATTTCTGAGGCAAAAAACCGAAGTGTGCGGTCAGTAAGGGTTTCCTTATCGAAATATTCTGGTCCTTGGGGTAAATGAGCGAGTATGGTATTAAGAATTGTATCGAGGTTAAAGCCATGAAGGGCTGAAGCAGGTATAATTGCCGTAGCTGGCAGGAGCTCTTTCCAAAGGTCAACCTTTTCTTCAAGTATAGTTTGATTACTTAAATCTATCTTGTTAATCACTACTATTATAGGAGTTTTGTGGCTACGTAAGATTTCCAGAAAACCTTCATTTTTGTTGGGTACTTCCAGCGTATCAGTGATGTAGAGTATTACATCAGAATCCTCAAGCGCCGACATTACGAATTTCATCATGTACTCCTGCAACTTGTAAGAGGGATCCAGCACGCCTGGAGTATCGGAGTAAACGATTTGAAAATCTTCACCGTTTACAATGCCCATAATGCGGTGGCGAGTTGTTTGTGCCTTACTGGTGATAATCGAGAGGCGTTCACCAACCAATGCATTCATTAGGGTCGATTTGCCAACGTTGGGATTACCAATGATATTTACAAAGCCAGATTTGTGTGCCATTATCCTGAAAACATTTTTTTTGGGGTTGCAAAGATATGAAGAAATAACCGATATTTCTAGTTGCAAAGTTGTTTATATCAGCGTTTTGTTTGCGGATATTTACGATAGGGATAAAAATAGAGTGCCATTCACTAACCTGGCCATATGCGGATGACTGGGATTAATTCTCGCCTTATTGCATTGGCTCATTGATGCTATAACCCATTTGTAATTAAATAATTGTACAACAATTGGGTTACATAAAAGCCCTAAAAATCTATGCTAAACGTAAGTTTCAACGCGAAATTCTCTTGCCAAGTGGGGTGTGCATAGTCGCCCCATCTGTAGTAAACACCTAAACCAACAGAGTTTAATGCGTTTGAGAGTAAACCATTTACTAATATTCCACTTTCAAAAAAACCTTTGTCAAGCGATTTGGGTTGGCCGCCCGTAAAGTTATGCATTGGCTTGCTAGCGTAGCTACCAAAAGCAATGTTTTGAACCAAAACAACTTTGGGTTTGAAAATTTTTGATCTGGGTTTCCAAAAATACTGCCCAAAATTATGCCGTAAAAACAGGTATGCGTATTGGTCAGACACAAATTCGTACAAATTCATAGTGGCAAAAGAACTTGTTCCGTCAAGAGGATATTTGCCATTGCCCCCAGGGGCAAACTGAAGGAGTGGGGTAGGTACTTCACCACTTACTATGCCACCATTTACAGTAATGTTTGTACTCCCAATGGTTCGGTACTTAATCTGATAATCAAATCGTGCAGCTAACCTGTTGTAGCTAAAGTTGCCTCCGTAGCTAGTTATTCCTCTGTGGTAGTTAAGCCAAAGTAGCGGATAACCAAAGCCCATAGGGAGTAATCCCCTAGGAGTTTCCATAAAAGTTTCCTTCCACACAAATTTAATCTCAGCACCCAGCTCGTTAGTTGTAAAATTATTTGGCGCGCTTAGGTTTGGATGGTTTATTCCGTACCCGGATGTGGTGTTAAATTGCATTTGATTTGCAGATAGTCCGACAGTAAAATGTTTTAAAATTCTGAAGTTTAATCGTGTGGTATATCGATCAAGGTAATCCATCTTCCAGATGAGTATATTGCGGAATATGTCAGAATTAATGAGCCCGTAGGGTTTTTGAAAATTTAGTTCTCCTGGTTCTCGCACGTCGTGTTCGTAAATACCCTCAATGCTCACCTGATGCTTTTGGTTTAGGTTTAATCTGCCAAATCCTCCATATTTGTGCTCCTTATCCCTAAAACCATACGCATAATATCCACCTAGGGTAACCCATTTGGTTAGGCGTTGGTTAGTTTTTAATCCTAAACCTAGCCTGTAACCCTCAAACCGATTGTATCCGAGGAATCTATTAATATCTATATCTATAGACTTAATGGGAATATGGCCAGTTATTAACGTTTCCATTGTGCGGATCTGTTTGTCTAGGTTTATTTTTGCACCTAAACTATCAATAACTTGATATGTGCGCTGTTCCTGAGTATTTAAGGTGTCGTTACGGAATTGAAGCCAGTACTCATCATCCTTTTCCCCCGACATCGGATCGAATGTTAGCTCAATATGGTTAAAATCACGATTCTTTTGGCTAGGGTTTAAGTCGATGTTCTTTATGTATGAGTTTCCTACACCCACAAGTTTTACTGCCAACCTTTGCCCAACTATGGTATCCTTTGCTTGGGCGTTTACAAAATCTAAGTAAATATCCATGCTTAACTCAACAGGAAACCAGCGAAGGCTATCAATTAGTTGGTATCGCTGCTGAATTTTTAATGTGAATAATGGTGAGGGAGGATCCACAGGTTGTGCAATTACATTCTGTATGGCGTAACCTCTAGAGTTTATATTTAGAACTCCCCTTAATGCGCTAAAATTCTGGTTTCTGAGCGGCCGGAACGATATTACGAAAAGGGTGTCGAAATCTTGGGTATAAAGCGTGTCCTCCATGATGAAGAGATAACGGCTAGTACTGCCTTTACTTATGGGGTTTAGATAGTCTTTTCCTCCCAAACTTATCCGTTCATTATAGAACGAAAATGATTGAAATTGAGTGGCAAGGAATACAAAAAAAGGATCCTTAAGACCAGATACTCTAGTTGCCAACACTTTTTCGTTATTGCTGCTTGGGTATTTGAAATTTCGCTCTGTAACCGATTCCATCATAAAGAGATGTTGCCGTTCACTAAATGATTTTATTTTTTGGCTAAGCGAGTCGATTTTGGTATTGCTGGTAGAATCGCTCTTTGTATTTACTTCTATTGAATCGGTTTTAAACGTAAAGAACATCTTATTGTAGCTATTGTACCTAAAGCTTTTTAGTTGTTCAGGATTGTTCGCTTTGACATTTGCAAATGCATTTTTAATAATCCTATGGGCGGGGTTTACCCCTGGTCTAACGGTAACTTCTTCTATTTGGTACGAAAGAGGCTGCATCCCAATATTTATGGGTTTAGCGTAATCAGCTTGCTTAATATCTATTGTTAATGCACTATATCCAACATAGCTTAGTTTAAGTATTTGAACTGGCTCTGCAGTACTGATACGAAATGTTCCATCAAGTTCGGTGGTAATACCCTGTCCGTGTTCGTTGTATACTATATTTACAAAGGGGAGAGGGGCACCAGTCTTTGAATCAACAATTTTTCCTTTAAGCGCGTACTGCGAGTATGTAAGAAGGGTGATGAGTGCCAGGATAATAGTAAAGGCAAATCTTTTCACAAGAATAAAAGTTAGTTATGTATTTTTAATAAAAATGTATGCTGCAATGGTAAAAATATTGCTCTTTCCTTTGTGGAACCCTCATGTTTCATTGACTTCGCCGAACTCTCTGCCTATGGCGGCTCGGTTTATCGTCTTTTGTGCTAGCTATCTAGCATGAGGGTTTCATAGGATCAACTAAAGTTTATTAAGCTCATAAGGGTTTGTCTAAAAGCAAAAAGCGAACCAATTTATAGTTCGCTTTTTTATATTGAGAGAGGTTTAGAACCTATTCATCTGTAGCATGTTTACCTCTTTTTGGGTAAGGAAACGCCACTTGCCACGGGGTAAATTCTTTTTAGTTAGCCCAGCAAAGTAAACCCTGTCAAGCTTATATACCCGATATCCCAGTTTTTCAAAAATGTTTCTAACAATCCGGTTCTGACCGGAGTGAATTTCAATGCCAACTACTGATTTGTCGTTAATGTCAACATACTCAACTGCGTCGGCAGCAACCATCTCCCCTTCTATTTCAACTCCTGTTCTAATGGTGTTCATATCCTCAAGTTTCACGTTTTTATCAAGACCTACTTCATAAATTTTACTCTTCATAAAACTTGGGTGCGTTAAACGTTTTGTAAGTTCACCATCATTGGTAAATAGTAATAGACCCGTACTGTTTCTGTCGAGCCTACCAACTGGATAAACCCTTTGTTCACACGCCCCTTGAATTAACTCCATGACCGTTTTTGTGGCATTTGGATCCTCAACGGTAGTAATATAATCCTTTGGTTTGTTCAGTAGAATGTAAACTTTTTTTTCAGGATCAAGTTGCTTCCCTTTGTAGCATATCTCATCAGTTAGCTTAACCTTAGTGCCAAGTTCGGTTGTTACCTTATTGTTCACAGTGATATATCCCTTTTCAATGTACTCATCGGCCACACGGCGGCTACATAGACCCGAGTTAGAAATATATTTATTTAATCTGATGTTGCCCTCTTTATCCGTTTTTAGCGTATTATCAAATTCAGGTGGGGTAGGAGTGGTCTTTTTCTTCTTTTCGATTCTGGCTTCAGCGGGGTTTGCGTACTTATCCTCTTTGATTATTGGAGCCTTTTTGCCAAACCTCTCTTCGTAGTAACTCTTTTGGGTACCTTCATTTGTGCGCTCTCCCCTTTTTTCTCGTTGAGCGGGTTTATCGTATGTTTTCTTTCCTTTATTTTTGACGTCTTCAAATACTTTTGTAGTGCGTGGCTTGTATAGTGGTGCGCTTTTTCTTGGTCCTCTTCTTTCTCTTGGTGATTCTTCACGGTCATTACCTCTTCCGAGAGTGCGCCTAGGTTCTTTTTTTAATTTTTCAGACGATTCATCATCGCTTTTTTCAAAACTTTGTTTGGATGGTTGGGTTGCTGTTCGAGGCTTATAGACTCTTGCTGGTTCTCTTTCGTCGGATTTACTCCTCCTCACGGGTTTCTTTCCGAATCTTTCTTTCTCTTTCATGTTTCGTTTAATTGTTTTGAGCAATAGTGAGTGCTCTTGTAAAGTGTTAAAAATTAATGAACTGCAAAGATATACTTATTTTGGTTAAGATGATTGTATGCATGTAAAAAATATGGGATGTTCACTAATCCTCTTGTTTATAGGCTTGTTTTCTTTGTTGATTTTAGTTTGCCCATGCAAATATTGTATGTGCAATAAAAAAATCCTGCAGTTTAACCGCAGGATTTTTTTTTATCAGGATAAGCCTAATGCTTATTTTTTCTGTTTAGCTAATGCCTTTTTGCTTTGCCTTAACTGCAAATCGTATGCAATAGGAGATGCAATGAAAAGCGATGAACATGTACCAACAACAATACCAACGATTAGGCCGAAAATAAATCCGCGGATACTGTCACCCCCAAAGAAGAATATGGGAACTAGAACAACCAGCGTACTGAATGAGGTTGCGAATGTACGGCTAAGGGTATCGTTTAGCGCACTATTCATAATTGTTTTACTATCACGTTTTGGATAAAGCCCAACGTACTCACGGACACGGTCGAATATAACCACCGTGTCGTTAATTGAGTAACCAATAATGGTAAGTATTGCCGCAATAAATGCCTGGTCAATCTCAAGTGAGAAAGGCACTCGGTTGTAAAAAAGTGAGAACACACCCATAACAAGTGTAGCATCGGTGGCAAGCCCCAAGACGGCAGCCATTCCATAGCTCCAGTTCTTAAATCGAATAAGTATGTATAGGAAGATGGCAATTAGAGCAAAAATTACAGCAATTATTGCCTCTCGTCTAAGGTCGTAAGCAATGGTTGGCCCAACCTTCGTACTACTTAACTTGTAGTTGTGCGTAAAGTCGTCAAGCGATGTGTTTTCAGGAAGGTAATTAACTAACCCGATGTGAAGAAGTGAATCTAATTGGTTATCAGTATTTTCGCTATCATCATCAATTTTATATTTGGTAGTAACTTTTACCTGGTTTGAGGTACCAAAGGTTTTTACCTCAGGAGTTTCACCAAATATATCATTAAGGTCTGATGCAATATCAACTGTTGATACCTCTTGCTGGAAACGAACTACGTATGAGCGGCCTCCTACAAAATCGATTCCAGGGTTTAGCCCCCTAATGGCAAGCGATGCAATGGCAACGCCAACTACTATGATTGATATTGCGTAAGAGATTTTACGCGAACCAATAAAATTAAACTTGGTGTTCTTGAATGCACCCTCGCTTATGCGATTGGAGAAAGTAATATTCCACTTTCTTTTTTGCATAAAGTCAATTACTAGGCGAGTTAGGAATAATGCGCTGAATAGCGACGTAATAATACCAATGATAAGGGTTGTTGCAAAACCGCGAACTGGACCTGAACCAAACATGTACAGAATTACAGCCGTTAGTAGCGTAGTAACGTTCCCGTCGATAATGGCCGGGTAGGCATTTTTATAGCCATCGGATATGGCAAGGCTTATTCCTTTCCCTCCCTTAAGTTCCTCTCGAATTCGCTCAAAGATTAGCACGTTGGCATCAACCGACATACCCAAGGTTAGCACAATACCTGCAATACCAGGAAGGGTAAGGGTTGCTTGAAACGAAGCTAAAACCCCAAATATAAAGAATAGGTTTGCTACAAGGGCGATATCTGCAATTATACCACCCTTAAGGCTATAGTAAAACACCATGAAGAGTAGCACAATAATAAAACTCATAATAAATGAGCGTAGCCCTGAGGTAATAGCCTCTTGACCAAGTGATGGACCCACTATCTCTTCTTGCACAATTCTTGCAGGAGCTGATAGTTTTCCCGATTTTAGTACGTTAGCTAAGTCTTTTGCTTCGTTAATGGTAAAATCACCGGTAATTGATGAACGACCACCCTTAATTTCTTGATTAACATTTGGGAATGAGTAAACCCTATTGTCAAGAACAATGGCAATTGAACGGCCAACGTTATCGGCAGTAAGCCTAGCCCAAGTTTTTGCTCCCTCGGCATTCATGCCCATCGAAACCTCTGCTGCTCCTCCGCTTGAACTGAAATCATCGCGAGCGTCGGTTATAACACTCCCATCAAGTGGTGGATTACCATCGCGGTTGGTTACCTTTATGGCTACAAGCTCATAAAAAGTTTCTTTTTTATCCCATCTAGGTGATTTTTCTGACCACAGTAACTTAAGGTCACGAGGCAGTAGTTGCTTAATTTGAGGCATTCTAAGGTACTCGTTAACCTGGGCGGTATCACGATAGTGTGAAAGTCCTACTACTGGCCCCCGCATAATTTGCCCTTGTTGATCTGTTGAAGGGCTAAGTTTTGCAAATAATGGGTATTCCCTTGCCCAATCATCTTCCGATAAATCGGTGGAATCGGTTTCGCTTTTAATCAGTTCTAGTAGCTCGTCCTTCTCTTCTGTATCAACTTCTGCTACTTGAACAGTTTCTTGTTCTATTATTTCAGGCTCTTTGTCAGTTCTTTTAAGGGCTGCTTCGGCATCCTTAATTTCCTTCAACTTTCTGTTGACCTCTTGTAGTGCAGGGAAAATTTCACTATTCTCATAGGTTTCCCAAAACTCAAGATTAGCGGTTCCTTGCAAAAGTTTTCTTACCCTTTCAGGGTCTTTTACCCCAGGAAGTTGAACAATAATTCTGCCTGAACCTTCAAGTCGTTGAATATTTGGTTGTGAAACTCCAAAACGGTCAATACGATTGCGGATTACGTTAAAAGAGTTTGATATTGCACTCTCTGACTCCGCTGCTATAACCTTAAGAACATCCTCGTTGGTTGAACTAAATGAAACTCTGTCGCGTAGTTCAATGGTGTTGAAAATTGCAGCTAATCGAGCCTCAGGAGCAATTTGCTCAAATGCTTTTCCGAAACGGGTAATGAAATTTTCAGATGGGGGCATTTTTTTAGCCATCTCGATGGCTGCCACAAAAGCACTGTCGTTGCTGTAATTTGATAACGAGCGAATAACATCTATAACCGAAACCTCTAGGGTAACATCCATACCACCCCTAAGGTCAAGCCCAAGGTTTATCTCGCGTTCCTTAACATCCTTGTAGGAGTACTTACGTAACCAAAGAAAATTATATACAGTTTCGCTGGAAACTGAATCAAGATATGTGGAAACGTATTTGTTTCTTTGGGTTATTTGTTCCCTTTCGTCGTCAATATTCTCGACTCTGATGTCTGCGTACCTTTCGGCTTTGCCTTCAACTCGTTTTGCTACCCAAGTGAAAGAAAGCTGGTAAATACATACCAGAGTAAAAGCTACTGCAATTAACCTTATTGCACCTTTATTTTGCATTGGTTTTCTGTATTAAACGATTGATTATTTTACTTTATTTTTTTGAAATGTGAGGCAAATATATTACTTTTTTTCAGAAATGCCATATTTACCTTCATTATGTAAGAATCCTAAGGTATCTATTTACATGTTGTGTTTCTATTCGTGTTTTTTGAATTGCGGTTTATCCTAGGGATAAAGAACAATCTTGCGCATTTTGAAATTAATGGTTGCCTTGTATTTTACCAGAAAATCACAACCAATTAATCCGTCTATTTTCAGCCCCGCCATTTTCTGATAAATCTCCGAAATCCCATCAAGGTTAGTGCTAAAAACCAATAGGTTCTCAAATGTGCTTTCGCCAATGGTTATCTCAGGTATTTCTAACTGCTCAACCTCCATGGTTTGTGCGTTTATCCCAGCAGCAAAGGCTTCTTCGGCTTCACATTCAATGGTTGGAAATTCCTTGGTAATGTGTTTGCCTAATACAGTTCTTGATGCACCTGTATCAAGGATTAGGTTAATATCGTCATCCCCTAACCTCCCTGTTAGTATTGGATGAAAACTTTTAGCATCGAGTTGTATAATTTTAAAGGGGATTATTTTAGGCATGTATATATGAATTTACGACAGGCAAATGTAGTTCTTATTGCGATTTAATGAAAACGAAAACGCACATATTATATAAAGCTTTAACACAATAAAGGCATCGAGCCTCATAGAATAAAAGTCAATAAAATTGGATTGACTTTTATTTAAAAGATAGTCAGCTTTTATCTTTGAGGAGTTCAATATTTATTGGCTGAACATTTTTTATGTCCCGTTACTAGAGAAACCTAATTTTATTAGCGAAGAATAAAACAACCCTTTCTGTGCAACAGAAAGAAAGAGGATAAAGTTAAGAATCTGATTTTTGGAAATTTAACAGATGACTAATCGTAAATACTTTTGGGCTAGTTGAGCATTTTTAATTCTTGTTCTTTAGGCTTTTTGAAAACCTGAGCTATCATCCCTAGTTTATATAAATCGAAAAGTAGTAGTGAAGGTTTGGTATTGCAGAGCACCCTCCGAATAATAGGGTTGAATACCCTAAAGAACCAACGTAGCGGATAGCTAAGGCCTATTCCACGTAAAAAGTAATAGTATCGTAATAGCTTAATGTTTTTGCGAAGGTCGTTTTTTTGTTCAGGTACAATCTCAATAAGTTTTACAAGGTTGACAATGCTATGCTCGGTTTTCGATAAATAATCGTAGCAAGGCTCTATGCCCAGATGTATACAAGGATTATTAATATGAAGTATTGATGCTTTGTGCTTTTTTAGGTCGAGGCCAAATAAT
>CALGIR010000024.1 GCA_937915475.1 uncultured Bacteroidales bacterium | reverse complement strand
AGGTTGATGTCAATGCTCCTAATCCCGTCTATAACGTTTGTACAGATAAAGGGAAACATTGTGAGAAGCGCAATAAAAACAGGAACTGCGCTGGTATTAAGCCAGATTAATGCCAATAAAATAACGGCCACCACTGGAGTCGACCTAATGGCAACCAGAATAGGTTTTAAAAATGCGTTAAAATTTGGGCTTATGCCAGCAAGAATGCCAAATGAGAGACCAAGAACAAACGAAAGGATAAAGCCAATAATGCCCCTTGCCATTGTAACGCCTACTGTGGCCAAAAAGCCAACATCGGCAAATAGTTCAAGCGATGTTAGTAGCGTTTTTTCTGGCGAAGGAAGTATAAAATCTGACTTGAAGTATAGCGATAGGATTTTCCATAGCATCAACATAAATGCTACCGAAGCTATGCTAATGTATTGTCTCTTAGTAAATGAAATCTTCATCGGGCATTTTTCCTCCAATAATATCGGGGTTCATTTCGTAAAAAACTCTAAGGTAGCTGTTTATTCCAGTTCTAACCTCACGGGCATTAACAAACAAGAGGTTTGAGCGGGGAATAGCATTATAGGCTACTTCGTAATTTGGTAATATTTTATGCTTTACCATAAGCAAAGCTGCGCTGTCGGGGTGCTGATTTACCCATTGGCTAGAGTATTTGTAGCTATTGGTAACGTACTCTATTATCTCAGGGTTATTAATACCTAAACTTTTGCTAACCATTAGCGCAGTTTGCGCTATTGGGCTACTTTGAAGTTTTGTCCACTCATCGTTTAGGTCGAAAATTGGCGCAACTGATGTGTTTTTTTGCATTACCATACTTACCAAGGGCTCAGAAATTACACCAAGCGTTGCTTGCCCCGCTGCCACCGCATTGGCCAAATCAATATGGGTTGGAAAACTGTAGTCCAGCGCAACATCTTTGTTTGGGTCTAAACCGTTCTGCATTAACAGATACCGAAAAAGTACGTCGGGAGTCATTCCCTTTGCCATAACGTTTATTCTTTTTCCTCTTAAATCTTCCCATTTCGTTATGGAGGTATCGTTTCCAAAAAGGTATAGGGTTCCCCAAACCGGAATGGCTACCAGTTTATAGTCAATTCCCTTATTATATATTATTGCTGCCATTGTGGTGGGAAGAATGGCAAAATCGGCACTGCCCTCAATTATCATTTTGCGAACCTGAATGGGCTCGTTAAGTATTTCAACCTTAATATTACTGCCGTTTTTTGTGCTTATACTATCAATAAACTTTATCATCCCCATTGCCGAAGGCCCTTTTAGGGTGGCAATGGTAACGGTATCGCCCTGTTTAGGTTGATGTTGACAGCTAAAGCAGAATAGAATAGCAGCAAATAGTATCGAAAATTTAATTCTCATCACATTAATCTTATGGGTACAAAACTAATCAATTCGGATTAATATTTGGCATGGGGAACGGGGGAGGAGTTATTTCAAAAAAAGATACAATAATGCTTTGTATGGGGATAACCTGTTAAAATAGAACGACGCAGGTATTTAGTGTGAGCCCTGGCAGCCTCGGTTTAACGGGAGGGTTAACCTGATTGCTTCTCAAGGTTTGACTTTAAGTCAAGCCTTGAGTAGCGGGGTTATCATAAACAAATTTATTTGGATGCCATAATAAACAAATTTAAGGGCTGCGCCCCTTGGTAACACCAATTAACAATATACTACGAAGATAGCTGGGCTATGCCCCGCAAAACCCCGTTAATATTGAAATTGATTTCGCATAAAAGCCCGAAGGGCTGACATTATTATTGCTTGTATTGGAAAAGAATCTTAAAACCCCGAAGAGGTGACATTGTTGCTTAAATATCAAATGCCTAGATATTTTTTAATAATGGAATAATGGGTTGATACTATAACTATTGTATCATTTGTTTTTTAAGGGCCGATTTGCCTTTTCATTAATATTGCAGCTGTCGAACAATTGTATCGTGTGGTAGCCGGTGGTTTAATGATTTTATTCCTCTGAGGTTCAAAACTGCAATAAAACTTCTAGTTAGTATAATATCACCCCTTCGGGGTTGGAAATTGTAGAAATTTCTTCTTCTAGAATAATTACACCCCTTCGGGGTTGCTATAAGTTCCTGTTTTTGAATAATTAACCTTCTTCGGAGTTGCTATAAATTTCTATCCTTGAATAATTACCCTTCATTGGGGTTGGGGGTTGGTACGTTCTTTTTCGCTTCATTGTCATCATTGAAATTGGTTTTGGCGAAAAGCCCGAAGGGCTGACATTATTATTGCTTGTTTGGATGCAGGTTTTTTAAAACCCCGAAGGGGTGATATTGTTGCTTGAATATCAAATGCCTAGATGTTTTTTAATAATGGGATGATACTATGTTCTCCTTATGGGATATGTGAAAATTCGATTCCCCACATCATCCGTTATAGAAACCCTATTAATTTATGCTCAGAAATATTTTGCTATAAAGCGAATAAGATATACCTTTGTTATCTGAATAACAACACTTATTGTTGCTATAACTGAGAGGAGGAATTTATTCCGAATCAAGGTTTCATTAAATAGAAAATCAATCTAATCCAAAGGTATTCTGATGGAAAAGAGAGTTGGAACTGCACTTATCCTTATTGAGAGTCGTGAAAGCGTACAGCAACTAAACGACATCATCTCAAAACATTCCCAAATTATTCTTGGACGCCAAGGGCTGCCTCGCAGCACTGGGCAAAGTGTTATTTCGCTTGTTCTTGAGGGTACCACCGACGAGATTGGTTCGCTAACCGGCCAGCTAGGCCGATTAAGGGGCATTCAAGTTAAATCGGTACTATTAAAGAACACGCAAAATGAATAAAATTTGGTTATTGGGTGTAATTGGCGCCTTGGCAATATCGCACAAGGTAAATTCACAAGATTTTAGTTTACACGGAGTTGTAATCGACTCCATTTCACAGAAAGTTTTAGAGGGTGTAGCCATACAGGCTGTTCCGGTTAATGCTAAGGGAAAAGATTTTTTTGCCGTTACCAATGTGAATGGCAAATTCGTATTCAACCTGCCTGCCGATAGCTACACGATTAACCTAAGTATAATAGGTTATGCTTCAGCGCAGCAAATAGTTACCGTTTCTAGTAATATGGAGTTTACCTTTACGCTCGCAGCGCAACCTTTTCCGCTTGGCGAGGTTGTGGTATCAAGTTTTAGGGTAAACCGTAGCATTAAGCAGCTACCCACACCACTTGCCGTGGTTGGAAAATACGATTTCCAGCACCAGTCGGCCATTTCCCTTTCCAACGTTTTGGCCAACGAGCCAGGCATTGCAATGGGTGGCGATGGTGTTTGGGCAACCAGCGTTAATATCCGTGGTTTTGGCGAGAATAGGCTTGTTACCCTAGTTGATGGCTTTAGAGTAGAAACAGCAAACGGCCTTACGGCAT
>CALGIR010000023.1 GCA_937915475.1 uncultured Bacteroidales bacterium | reverse complement strand
AGGTTAAGGGAGGGGTTGAGGTAATCGTGAAATCCATTTTTTTTTTAGTGGTATGTTGATAAGTGGTAAGTGACAAGTTAGGAAGTACTTAAAGTTAGAAAGTTAAAAGCGATGCACTGAGGTTTCGAGAGCCACTTCGACAGGCACTTTTATTACGGAAAGAAAGATTGCTGCGCAAAAACCACTATACCTTATTACTTTTAGAATACTCTAGCACCTTCTCCTCGATTTTTGCTTTTACTTCATCCCATTTTAAGTTTGGTGACTTTATCAGCATTGGCCAGTCGGAAAGATCCACATCATCGAAAAAAACTAGGCTTTTTAGTACGTGCATATCACCCTGCTGACCATACTTCTCTTGGTAGAATGATATCATCTCGGCAATTGAATGACGCTCCAGCGCAAAAAACAGGTTGATAAAATCCTTCGATCGTTGTCCGCTAACGCTTATGGCATTGAGCTTCATGGCAATTATATCCTTTTCTGAAAGTATTCTATAATCACCATAAAGCAACGGCTCCTCTAGGTATTGATACCGATGGGCAATTAAGTCGATTTTCACATTGTTTATGCTGCCTTTAATGGTGTTTGTTGATGTAAAGTGGAGTTGAATTGTGAAATCTTGCTGTAGCTGCTCAAGTAACCATAATGCATCAAATGCTTTATTTGTAGACAAATCGATATCAATAGACTTGCGATGCCCATAGTACAGTGCTAGTGCAGTGCCCCCAACAAGGAAAAACCCATTTAAATACTCTTTCTGCTGAAGAGATCTTAAAAGTTCCAGTGTTGAGTCATCGACTGTTTGCGTGTGTAGCATTTAAAAGATTGTAATGGTGCATTAAAAAATAACGAGATGAAATTAAGGGTTTTTGGATCGAGATATTTTAGGTTTTTCAGCTCATTAAGAACTATGTCCCTACCATAAAACTCTAGTATATGGCCAATTTCTTTTGATGTTCCCAATGCAAATACCCGCTCAATAATTAACCTTTTCGATTTGAGGGGGTCGAGTTTAGAAAAATCTACATCCCAAAAATATTGGGGATTGATTGATTTTAGTATGTCCGATGGTGTTTTCATTCTGTTATAAAGTTACAGAAAATTAGGAATATTAGCAAGGGGGAAGGGGGGGGTGATAAGTGGTAAACGGTAAGCGGTGAACAGTAAACAGTGAGTGGTGCCTTCCACCGTCATTGAAATTCTGCCCGTCATTGCGAGGAAATTCACGCTCTTTGGGAATTTCAGAAGCAATCTGTCTATCTCCACATTTTATGACCTGATTATTTACGGTTGTGGGGCACTTTTAGTGCGGAATGAAAGATTGCTTCGTCACTTCGTTCCCTGCCTACCGGCAAGCAGGCTCGCAATGACGCAACTTTTAAGTTAATAGTGAAAAGTGAAGAGTTTTTAACTACTAACTCTTAGCCCTTAACTCTTAGTTCTTAGTTATCAACTGTTTACGACTATGGAGCACGTTTATTGCGGAAGGAAAGATTGCTTCTCCCGACAAAGGACGTCGGGATCGCAATGACGCAACTTTTAAGTTAATAGTGAAGAACTAATAGTGAAGAGTTTTTAACTACTAACCCTTAATTCTTAAATCTTAATTCTTAGTTCTTAGTTCTTAAACCTTAGTTCTCAATTATTTACGCCAACGCTCTGATTACAAAACGGCGCGAGCAGGATGAATGGATAACCACACCAACCAAGGGAAATACCAACTATCTTACCAACCTCAACCCCAATTTTTCACCATAATCATAAGCCTCTTGGTACTCCATCAAATCCAATCTCTTCCCTATCTCCTTATAATCAAAAGCCTTGTGGCAAGGATAGTATTGACTCATTAGATTTACTAAAACATCTGCAGACAACTCCCTCTTAATAAACTCCAGAACCCCTTTAGTATCTTCCAATCCCCCAGGCAGCATCATATGCCTAATCAATAAACCTCTATGGGCTATATTCCTCTCATCCACTTTTAGCCCACCTACCTGTCTGTCCATCTCTCTCAAAGCCTCTTTAGCTCTCTCAGGATAATCGACAACCTTCGAATACCTCTTTCCAAACTCGGTAGAAGAGTATTTAAAGTCGGGCATATAAATATCTACCACTCCTTCCAGAAGCCTCAGAGTCTCCACACTCTCATAGCCACCACAATTATATACAATGGGCAACTTCAAGCCATTTTGAGCAGCTAAACAGATAGCCTCCACAATATTGGGTACAAAGTGAGTAGGAGTAACTAAATTGATATTATGACAGCCATAGTGATTTTGCAAAGCCAACATCATACGAGCCAATTTCTCGTTAGGCACTGTCTCCCCTTCACCATAAGCACTCAGCTCATAGTTTTGACAATAGACACAGCTCAAATTGCAATATCCAAAAAATATTGTTCCAGAACCTCTCTGCCCAACAAGAACTCTCTCTTCGCCCAAATGGGGTGCATAGCTCGATACTATAGCCTGATGACTTGCTCTACATACACCAACCTCCTCCATCCTATTTACCCCACATGCATGAGGGCATAGATTGCAATTAGTAATATGCTTTTTAGCCTCTACTACTTTTTCCAGTAAATCTTCTTTCCCCAATCTCTTCAGATAGCTGGGTTCTATAGACATTTTCTCTTTCCTCTCTTTTTTTTAGTTTATTTTTTAATTCCAGTACATCAGTAACCTCTTTGGCGAATTTGACTCCGTTCAATCCTGCTATTATCCCTTTTGGGGTAAATCTTTATTCCGTTTAATACTGATGCTATTTCAGTAGGTGTTAATGGTTTTCCATATCCTTTAAAACCCTTTGAATGGCTTTATGTAATGTCATGATTTTATTATTTTACCATATTATAAATTGATTTAGGCATGATAAAATCACTCTTTTACCCAAATACACTACTTTATGTGCTTCTCTAACCTGTTGCTAATAACCAGTTTTCTTAATATTAGTCTTTTACAATATATAGTAAGTGAAAAGGGAAAAGTTAATAGTGAAGAACTAATAGTGAAGAGTTTTTAACTATTAATTCTTAACTCTTATTTCTCAATTATTTACGGTTGTGAGATGCTTATATTGCGGAAGGAAAGATTGCTTCGCCTTTAGATTGAAGGGTTTGTCATAATTGCTGGTACATTTTTAATGTAAAAATCCATTATACATTCATTAAAAAAATTTCCATGTTTTCTGGCGAAATTGTTTCGAAAGCTTTTACCGGATATGCTTTTGAGAAGGTTTTTGAGAGGAATCCTTTTTTATTGGGATTCCACTTAAATTCAAAAGCTGATAGCTCGGAGTCTACCTCTTCTACATAATCTATTTCTTGTTGCTGGGTGGTTCTCCAAAAATAACTGCTAAAATCAATATCCTTGTTATGATTGTATTTAAGCCTTTCGCTAATTATATAATTCTCCCATAAAGCTCCCACATCCGTACGCGAATTTAATGGAATAAAATTCCCAATAATGGCATTGCGTATGCCGTTATCGTAAAAATAAATTTTCTTTCCTTTTTTTATTTCGTTCCTCACATTTTTGTTTAGTCCGTGCAAACGAAAAACGATGAACGCTTTTTCTAATAAATCGATATATTTTTCTACAGTACCTCTGTCAGAATCAACCAGTCTGGCTAATTCATTGTACGATACCTCGTTCCCGATTTGTAATGCCAGCGCTTTTAGTATTTTCTCAAGTAACACCGGTTTTTGTATGTGCTCAAGCATCAATAAATCTTTGTATAAATAGCTGGAAGCTAAAGATTTTAAAAATTTATTTTCCATACCAGAATTTAAAACAATATCCGGATAGTAACCATAAATCATGCGATGTTCCACAAGCCTTTTTTCTGCTAGAAAACCGTGAAAAGTAACCATTTCACTAAAAGAAATAGGAAACAAGTTGAACTCTAATTTGCGTCCTGTTAACGGTTCGTTTGTTTTATTGGCCAACTCAAATGCTGATGAACCCGTTGCGATGAGTTGGACTTCGGGAAAATTATCGTGAATAATTTTTAGCACCAGACCTGTTTCCGGAATACGTTGTGCTTCATCTATTACAACTATTTTATGTTGCGCTATAATAGGTTTTAATTTAGTGCTACTCAGATGGCTAAATATATCTCGCACATCAGCATCATCTCCGTTTAAAAATAGTGTCTGCTCCTTTTTCTCCTTTACTAAAGAATGAACAAGGGTAGTTTTACCTACCTGTCGGGCACCGTATATTATTATGGCTTTGTTTTTATAAAGATACGGCTGTATTACTTGCTCTAGTTCTCGCTTTATCATTCTATACTTTTAATACAAATATATAAAAACTATATTGCCTTCGCAAATAAGTATAATATTATGTGGTTAGAGCAGCGTTATATTGTGTTTTAATTTGTTGAGGGGGATGAAAGGGAAAAGTGAAAAACTAATAGTGAAAAACTAATAGTGAAGAGTTTTTAACTATTAATTCTTAACTCTTAGTTCTTAACTATTACCTCTTAGTTCTCAATTATTTACGACTGTGGAGCACGTTCGTTGCGGAAGGAAAGATTGCTTCTCCCGACAAAGGACGTCGGGATCGCAATGACGGTGGTTTTGTCGGAAGGAAAGATTGCTTCGTCACTTCGTTTCTCGCAATGACGGAATGGAAGATCGCAATGATATGAGGGAAGTTTGAATGTTGCAAACACTAGATTTGTTAATCGGTTGGGTTTTTTTGATATTTTACAAATCCAAAAACTTCAATTTGATTTGCATTAATTCTAAAGACAACTGTATAGCCCTTAAAAATTAAATCTCTAATATTTGAATCTTCAAAATATATTGATTTCCTACATCTATAAGGATTTTCAGCAATTTCCTTTATACGATTTAGTAAGTCGTTTTTAAATTTTCTTGCTCTTTTAGGACTGTCTGATGAGATGTATTCTATTTGATTTTCTAGTCGCTTAAGAAACGATTCTTTAAATAGTACTTTCATTCTGAGCAATAATTGTTTCTAGTCTTTCATTGACCTTGTTAATGTCTACAAAATTTGCTTTCCCCTGAATAATCTCATTGAGCTCTGAATTTAAATATTTTTGAGTTTCAATAAATTCATCATTTTCAGGAATGATTTCAATCTCATCTTTGCTGAATTTACTTAATAACCACATTAGCTTATCGTAAATCTTGTCGTTTATTCTTAATCTAATGGTTTGCATATTCTTTTTCTTTATACAAATATACGAATATTCAGTAAACTCGTTTCAAAATATTCTGCTCAGCCTTTTCTTTAGCTACTGTTGGCAACTCTCAGCTTTTAAGTGAAAAGTGAAAAACTAAAAGGGGAAAGTGAAGAGTGAACAGTGAACAGTAAAAAGTGAACAGTGAGTGGTGCCTTCCACCGTTATTGCAAAAAATCCGTCATTGCGGGCCTGCCTTCCGAAGGTAGGGAGCGTCTTTTGCGACGAAGCAATCTGTTTGTTCCCGTTATTGGATTTCTGTCCGTCATTGCGAAGAAATTCACGTTTTTTGTGAGTTTCTGAAGCAATCTGTCTGTTCCTACATTTTGTGAGGCAATTATTTACGGCTGTGGAGTACGTTTATTGCGGAGGGAAAGATTGCTTCGTCACTTCGTTCCTCGCAATGACGTGAGATTTTATCCCGTCATTGCGAGGAGCGCCTTTTGCGACGAAGCAATCTGTCTGTTCCTGCATTTTATGACATGATTATTTACGGTTGTGGAGCACGTTTATTGCGGAGGGAGAGATTGCTTCGTCGTTCCTCCTCGCAATGACGGAAGGGTAAGAGAGCAATGACGGAAAGCATAACTTTTCACTTTTAGTTTCTAAACCTCCATCATATTTTTCCGTGTGTTCATTAGACTTGCATTACGGAAATGCTTATTTACTTCATTAATCAATTTATAGGATCGATTAAAAGCTTCTTGGTTTACTTTAAAGTAATCGGAAAGCTTCCGTATGGTCTCTTTTGAAAGCCCTTTATGGTAGTTAAGGATTTTAGAAATTGTTCCCTTTGATAAAGCTAAAATATCAACCAAGTCTTTCGCTAGTAAGCCATGCTCATCCATCAAAACTTTTAGCAACTCAATTGGGTCTAAATCATTAAAGGCATTATGCTCATTATCCCATTTTTCAATCAAAAGGGTTAATAGCTCAACCTCGTCTTTAGCCTCCCTATCATCCCTAATAATCAGTTCTTCAAGGATGTTACAGTAGGTGTTATACTGCTCTATGGTTTTTATTATTGTGTATTTTAAAGTAATCATCATCAAATTATTTTATGGGTTTGTCTAGTATATATTAACCTCATATTGCTTTCTCTCTTTGCAGAGTTTAGAGTATTCTGCATGTGTCCCGATCCATTTTACGAATAAATGCGCTCTCCTATCGCCAAAGTAATATTTACATATTATTCTATAATTGTTCCCTCCAATGTTAAACACAACCCTGTCTGAACCTTTCCCGAGAATATCAGCACTATTAAAAGTTGATATAATATCGTTGGGTTCGCTCCAATCAGCATTCTTTATTATTGACAAGAAGTTTTTAAAAGGGGCTTTACTTCCTGCATTTTTGATTGAAAAATCTTCAATCGATTGCCTTTTTATTAAATGAACTTTCATATAATCGAACGTAAAGTTACGACAAATGTTTCACGAAGGGAAACTATTTTTAATATCAAGGTAAATTATTTTGGCGTTTGTTAACCTCTTAATGGTTGGGAGGATAATAAGATCCCGTTATTGGCTTTATGCTCTCATTACAAAGAAAACTCCGTCATTGCGAAGAAATTCACGTTTTTTGTGAGTTTCTGAAGCAATCTGTTTGTTCCCATATTTTTGACCTGATTATTTAGAGCTGTAAAGCACTTTTATTGCGGAGGGAAAGATTGCTTCGTCACTTCGTTCCTCGCAATGACGGATGGGGAAGGGAGCAATGACGAGGTTTTGTCGGAAGGAAAGATTGCTTCGTCGTTCCTCCTCGCAATGACGGGAAGGAAGAGCGCAATGACGGGAGAATAGTTTGCAATGACGTAGAAAAACTAGTAGTTCTTAGTTTTCCTAACAATAATTCTTTTTACAATATTCTTTACGTTTTGTAATATCAATTCGGCTGTCCAGCTAAAAAGCGAGTTGCTCCATCGCTGTGGATGAACGGTAATCATAATCCGACCGGGGAGACGCTCCTGGTTTGCAACTTTAATAATATCCTTTGTTGAGCGGAAGGTTAAACCCTCCCTATCCCACTGCCCCTGCTGGGGCATCTTATCGCGAATGCTCACCCTATGGCCATCCCAGCGGCGACCGGTATCGGTTAGGTAGAAGAAATCATCAAAATTGATGTCGAAGTAAGGCTCGCCAATTATTCCCAACTCCCTATAGTTGTACTTTGTCCATATATCGCGGTTGTCGTACCTAGATCGTGGACAGCCATGCATACAATGGTTTTAACATCGGCAATTTGACGGAATACCTCAAGATTCTCACAAAATTGTTGGTAGGCCGCATCAATTAGCTCGTCAATACCCTTCACCCCGTCATTGCGAGGAGCGCCTTTTGCGACGAAGCAATCTCTTCGGCTTGCCGTATCCATCGTCTCATAGTGATATCCCACCTCGTGTCCCAATTCGGCAATTTGCTTTATTATATCAATGTTGTAACTCTCAGGTACTATTCTAAAGTAGTAACTGCCCTTAATGCCTAGCTCGTGCTCCATTTTGGCGGTAGCCAATGAGTTTTGGGGTTTTAGGTCGACATCGTGGCGGAGGAGGATTAGGGAAAGGTTGAGGGGGAGGTTAAGGTTAAGGTTAAGGTTGAGGTTGAGGTTAAGGGAGGGGTTAAGGTAATCGTGAAATGTAAGAAATGTGTAACCCTTGTTTTTTAGGGTTTGGAGAAGGGTTTTGTATGTTTGTAGGGTGAAATCCATTTGACAATGAACTATAAATCTATTACTTGCTTTAATTCATTAATTGCATATAGGGGAAGGTTAATAAGCCATTCCTGTTTTCGGTAATCGGACATGGATGTGCGGATTGAAATTTGGGGGCTGTATTTCTGAGAGAAAACCTTTAAACTCTTTGCCTGCAGGTTCTCCTCGGCCTTAACCTCTAAAGGTACTACATTCCCACTATTTTGAATGAGGAAATCAAGTTCGGCTGTTGATCGTTCAGCTGTCCAGTAAAAAATTGCATTATTGCTATCGTTAACTAACTGCTGAAGCACAAATTGCTCCGTAATAGCCCCTTTAAACTCATTGAAAATGTCATTCCCTTTAAGCAGGGTTCTTACATCAATATCGCCCATTGCTGCAAGCAGACCTATATCGACCAAATAGATCTTAAATGCGCTTCTATCCTCATAGGCTTTAAGCGGGATGGATGGTTTGGGGGTGCGAAATACCTTATGAACCTGCCCGCAGTTGACCAACCATTCAATGGCCAGCTCAAACTCTTTAGCTCTGGCGCCACCCTTCAGCACACCGTATACGAATTTTCTGTTCTCTTTAGCAAGCTGAGAAGGGATCGAGTTCCAAACCATTCGTATTCTGGGAATTAGCTCAACGGGGGCGTGCTTAGAGAAATCCTGCTCGTAAGCATCTAGTATATTCTTTTGTACGTAGCGTACAGCCCTAAAATCGTAATCTCTTGTAAATACGGATACCGCTTCGGGCATCCCACCAACAAAGTAGTACTGCCTCAACAGCTCAATATATTTCGATTTGAAGGTTGTTATCAACTCCCAATCGTTTGATTGTAAAATTTCAAGGATGTCCTTTTCTCCCATGGCATTGAGAAATTCGTAGTACGACATGGGATAAAGATCCATAAACTCAACCTTTCCCACAGGGAATGAGGTTTGTGCATGAAGAGCCACACCCAAAAGCGAACCCGCAGCAATTATATATAGCTCGGGAGCATCCTCACAAAAATACTTCAGTGCATTCAATGCGCTGGGAGCCGACTGTATTTCATCAAGTATTATTAGCGTATTTTCCGGTGTAATTCGTATTCCCGTTTCGGCCTGCAGGGCAATCTGCACACGCTTAATGTCAAAATCCATTTCGAAAAGAGACTGCAATCGCTTGGTTTTTTCGAAGTTAACATATAGCACTTTCTCAAAATGGCTGTGGCCAAACTCTTTCATTAACCAGGTTTTGCCCACTTGACGTGCACCACGCACAACTAAAGGTTTTCTCCCTACCCTATTCTTCCAGGCAACCAAATCGCTCATTTTATCCCTAACCATAGCGTAATTTTCCTGTAAACTTACATTTTTTCAAACGACTTTATGCCATATGCTCCATTTTTTCAAACGACTTTTGGTTTTGAACAGTGAACAGTGAAGAGTTTTTGACTACTAACCCTTAGCTCTTAACTTTTAGTTTTTAGTTCTTAGTTCTCAATTATTTACGGTTGTGGAGTACGTGTATTGCGGATGGAAAGATTGCTTCTCCCGACAAAGAACGTCGGGATCGCAATGACGGAAAAGAAGAGATTGCTTCCCCGAGTTCTGCTTCGCTGTTAATTCCGAGACGTTTCATTTAAAATCCTATATCTCAATGATAATTACTAGTTGTTCCCATCTAACATCTTTAAAATAATTCCAAGGGGTTTAACATCAGTAATTCTTGCCACGATAATCCACGGTTTTCAATAATGTATACTTTATGTGGATTAAATTTCTGTTTAAAAGCTGCTATGCCGCGCTGCTGTTTTGAAATGGTGCTTTTAACCTCTAAACCAATAATTTTTTCATTGTATTCCAAAACAAAATCTACCTCATCGTTTCTGTCGCGCCAATAGTAAACCCTAAAATCTGCTTTTTGCGCATGGTTAAGCAAATGCGCTCCTATGGCTGATTCTACAATTCGACCCCATTCTACAGGATCGGATTGTACATTAGTAAAGTTCTTTGATGACTGTGCGCTCAGTAGGGCATTATTTTGTACCTGAAACTTTGGACTACTAGCCCGCTTACGAATGGTTGTGTGTGAGTATTTTTCGATGCCTGACAGCAACCCCGCTGTTCCGAGCAGATAAAGGTAATGTGACAAGGTTGTTGTGTTGCCAGCCCCTTGAAGTTGGCCTAGAATTTTATTGTATGATAAAATTTGACCAGAATAAATACAGCCTACTTCAAATAAATTCTTAAGCAAAGCTGGTTTATCAACCCGGGTAAGCATTAAAATATCTTTTGAAATACTGGTTTCTATTAGAGCATCGCGCACATATCGTTTCCAGCGATCCTCTTCTTCGATCAAGGCAGCACTTCCTGGATATCCTCCAAACCAAGCATATTGCTCCACTTTCCAACCAAATGCTTCATGCATTTCTGTGAAAGACCAATGGGGCAGATACATAGCCTCAAAACGACCAGCTAACGACTCAGTTAGCCCTTGTTGCAGCAACAAACGAGATGAGCCCAATAAAATCACTTTTAAACCAAGCTTATTAAAGCTGTCCTCGTCCCACAGCTTTTTTACGATTTCGCTCCAGTTTGTGATTTTTTGTACTTCATCAACAATTAGTAAAAATTCTTTTACCGCCGAGGTTCTCATTTTTAAACGCGCCAATTCCCATGTTTGCTCCAACCAAACCCCATCGTTGCTGCCAACAGCATCGGCGGAAGTAAATAAATAGGGCATCTCTAAATCTTCGAAAAGTTGCCTGACCATGGTAGTTTTACCCACCTGCCGCGGCCCCATTATCACCTGAATATGCTTACGTGATTCATGAACACGCTTCTTAAGTTCCTCTATTTCAGTCCTTTTGTACATAAGATACAGTTTACTCAATAGCCTGAGTAAAATTACTCAATCGGGTTTGTTTTTCCAAGATTGGATTGGGGTAGTAAGTGAAGAGTGAAAAACTAATAATGAAAAGTGAAAAACTAAGAGTGAAGAGTAACAAGTGTCAAGTGGTAAGTTTCTTTTCCGTCATTGCGAAGAAAATCACGCTCTTTGGGAATTTCAGAAGCAATCTGTCTGTTCCCACATTTTATGACCTAAATATTTAGGACTGAGGCCACTTTTATTGCGGAAGGAAAGATTGCTTCGTCACTTCGTTTCTCGCAATGACGGGAGGGAAAGTGCGCAATGACGAAACTTTTAAGTGAAGAGTGAAAAGTGAAAAGCGCTGCACTGAGTTTCTCGATGTGTGAAGAGTTTTTGACTACTAACCCTTAATTCTTAACTATTAGCTCTTAGTTCTTAACTTTTAACTCTTAGTTCTCTATTATTTACGACTGTGGAGCACGTTTATTGCGGAAGGAGAGATTGCTTCGTCACTTCGTTCCTCGCAATGACGCAACTTTTAAGTGAAAAGGGGAAAGTTAATAGTGATAAACTAATAGTGAAGAGTTTTTGATTACTAACCCTTATGTACTTAACTTTTAGTTATTAGTTCTTAACTCTTAATTATTAGTTCTTAGTTTTCAGTTATTTACGGTTGTGGAGCACGTTTAATACTCTATTCTGTGTAAGGCTATTCTAGAAAATTTTCGAACTTAAATAAAGTTAGAAGTTTCCTTAATTTTCTTTGTTTTCAATAATTGCCGATAATTTTTCTGCTAAAAATGCGCCTACTGCCTTATGTGCTTCATGATTCCAATGACCATGCTTATTCGTTGCTTTCCAGTAGTGAGGGTCTATCCCGTTTTCAATTAGAACATTAAGAGTGTCTGTTAGATTGATAAAAAGCAATTGATTATTTTCAACTAAAGCCATTTTTTGCACTTGTAGCGGTATTGCATCACGATTCACAACAATGGTTTTGCAAACATCCAAACTTTCAAATATTTTTTTAGTTATATCGGGTATTTGAGTATTAAAAAAATAATGCGAGGAATCGATTTCTTCTTGCCCAAAAGGGTAGAACTTTTCTAACATTAACGGAAGAAACCCTTGACTCTTTATCGTTTTTTTATCGTTATTTAACATGTTTAATATGTTGGAATGCTGTATAAATATTTTTGTTTTATCATACAGTTGAATGTATGATTCTGGATAACCTTTTTCTACCATAAGGCTATCATTATCTACTCGAACTTTTAAGCGTAATGGGTCGGTAAATTGGGGATAAAAGTCGGCATTGGAAACAAAGAATAAGGAATAATCGGGTGAAAATTCTTTGACAAAAGTTTGATTATAAGCATACATATCTCCAATATCAAAACCACTCCTGCCAAAATTAAGTATCTCAACTTTATGCTTTAGTTTTTCAGATAGTTGCTTCTCTAGAATTGCCCGAAAATGATGCCTATCAAAAACCTGAAATCCTTCCACATATGAATCCCCCAGTAAAGCTATCCTTAAAACAGAGGAATCTTTAGCTGGTGCATAATTTGGACCTAAATAACGGTGTTGGTTAAATTGCCCTATGGAGAAACCTTCATTAAACATTATGTAAAACATACCTGCTCTTCGGCCTCGCCCAATATCTTCATAAACATCGTTATAGGACTGTTCTACAATATGGGTAGATTTAATAAACAGTTCCATAATGAGGAGGGTTAGCAAAAAAGCCACCGTAAATAAAATTATATGTTTAATAAATCTATTCATCGTGTTTAAAACTGAAAATATACAAATGGCAACGGTTCTGATTGTAATAAAAAAGCCATAGTAACAAAAAACATTGCTGCAAGAATACCATAAACAAATGCTTTTGATTTTATGGTTAGTAAAAATGTGTGCCTTTGCGTATAGTATTCGGCAACATCATAAATAAAAACTATTAAATAATACACCAAAGCAATAATGACTAATTGACCAGTAAATTCGCTAGGTTCCCAAACAACCATTTTGGTTATAAAAATTGATACAGTTTCAAAATCTGTTGCCCTGAAAAACAACCAGGTAAATAATATTAGAATATATGTTGATAAAATAAAAAAACCCTGCTTTAAAAGATCTTTGACTCCTTTGTATTGAATTCTATCATCTATTTTTTTCCCTTTTAACATATACTTGTGGAAAGCTAAAAAAACGCCATGTAAGCCACCCCAAATAACAAAATTCCATGATGCACCATGCCATAAGCCGCCTAAAAGCATTGTAATCATTAAATTTATATATGTGCGTTTTATCCCTATCCTATTACCACCCAAAGAAATGTACAAGTAATCTTTCAACCAGGTTGATAACGAAATATGCCATCTGTGCCAAAACTCTGTTATGTTCCTAGACAGGTAAGGTTGCTCGAAGTTCTTCATTAATTCGATACCCAGTAACTTTGCTGTACCCCTTGCAATACTGCTATAGCCAGAAAAATCGGCATAAATTTGAATTGAAAAAAGCAAAAGAGCTATTAGTAATTCTGGGGAATGATAAAGGTTGGGTTGTGCAAAAACATGATCTACAAACCGTCCAATCGTATCCCCAATCATGACCTTTTTAAATAAACCAGTAACAATTAGAACAAGACCTTTTTCTACCTGTGATTTACTGGGGAGAGGTGTTTTATGTATCTGAGGAAGTAGGTTTTTAGCTCGCTCAATGGGACCAGCTACCAATTGCGGGAAAAAGGCAACAAAAACCGCAAAATCAATAAAGTTATCTGTTGCATCTATCTTTTTCCGGTAAATATCAATTGTGTAGGACATGGTCTGAAAAGTGTAAAACGATATCCCGACTGGAAGTATAATATTAAGATGAAGATAGTCAAGATTGCCTCCAAATGCTGAGACTATATGGGCGAACGAGTCTACAAAGAAGCCAAAATATTTAAAGAAACCCAATATGCTCAGGTTTACAAGCATACTGATTATCAAGAGTTGTTTTCTATATTTTTGTACGGTTGCTTTAAATAACGCTTTGCCTACAAAAAAATCGACAAGTGTAGATAGTATCAAAAGACCAACAAAACGATAATCCCAGTAGCCATAGAAAATATAGCTCGCAATAAGAAGGAGAGGGTTTTTCGCCTTCCTAGGCAAGAAATAGTAGAGTGGCAGAACCGCTCCAAGAAATATAAAAAATATAAATGAGTTAAAAAGCATTTTTAGTGTGTTATGATACTAACTTTTTTGTCCGCAAAAATGATAATACTATAGTTGTAGGTTTGCCATAGGTCTTTGCTATCCCATTTGCTGGTCGGACTGCTGTGCATACAAATGGTGGGAATAAACAGATAATTTTATTGGATGAAATTAAATTCCTTTTTCAAAACTAATCTTTTACTGCTTTCCCCTTTACTTTTTAATTCTTTAATTGTTTCCCAGTATTTACCAAGAAATAATTTTAACAAAACGAACTTTTTTTCAACTTTACCCTGCCATTCCCACCCTCCCGATTGCATCGGGACAGGCTCTGTAGGGGAAACCTACTGCACGAGATACCCGTCTATTGCCTGCCTGTCTGTTCCCATATTTGCTAACCTAATTATTTACGAATAAGGCCACTGCGGAAAGAAAGATTGACTGCGTCGAACTCGAACTTCGTTCTCGGTTGCTTCTCCCGACAAAGGACGTCGGGATCGCAATGACGCATGTATTTATCCCGTCATTGCGAGGAGCGTTCTGTGCGACGAAGCAATCTGACTATACACTCATTTTATATCCCAATAATATTCACCAGTGGAGCACGTTTATTGCGGAAGGAAAGATTGCTATAGCACAAAAAAACTGTTACATTAACTTTTTAGCGTTTTGGATGCCAAATAACCATTCTGGATAATTATGCGCCTATAAAATCATCGAGCTTTGCTAAAATTTGTTTTTTTACTTCTTTCGGACGCTCTAAGTTTGGAGCCCTTTTTAAGGATGTCTTAAATTTTTCAATTAAATCAGAATGGTTTCTTGAAAAGTATATCCATTCTTGGTCAATCATCTTTTTATCAACTGTTAGCAATTCCTTTCCCGTATAAAATGAAAATGCGGGAACACCCATACAAGCCGCCTCACGAGCCATAGTACCCGCTCCTGTGAAAACCGCCTCAGCATTATAACAAACATCAAGTCCGTTTAGGGCTGCAGTTGGCGTAAATAAATTACTAATATTTTTAGCATATTCTATATCATGCTTATACCTGGGTAAATACAATATGTTTTTATTTAACTTTTCAAGAGAATTAAGGAGTAAAGGAACTATAGAATTTTGCCCGTCAACATAATTTGCTTGGATATTTTCAGGACGAACAACAACGTATTTCTCAAATGGAAGTGTACTAAGAAAAGTTTCATCAGGTTTGTAGTCTGCCAAATATAAATCTTCCTTAAAGCCTGAGTACTGAAATAATTTATTTTTTTTAAAACCCTGCTTAAGCAACACCTTTCTATCTATTACATCTGGCCAAAACGCTAGATCAGAAAATCTACTATATCTCCAATTTGGCGCTTTTTCGTTATCGTCGAATGTGATTGATTTTTTTCCTCTGAGTTTTGCAACTACGCTTGATGAGTCCCCGCCAACTGAGATTTTAATGTCGAATTTCGGGAGGCTGTTTTGCAACTTAAAAGTTCTATTAACAGAACCTAGAACCTTAAGTATTTTGCTTTGTCCCTTATGCTTTCCAATTAAAAGATACTCTCTAGCTATAAGTTTCTCAAATAAACTCTTTGTTTCGGCAAAGTCACGAATAGAATATACGTGGTTTAAGTGATCGAAATGCTTAATAATTGGCAGTAAAAAGTTAACGTGAGGAACGTTTGTAAAATCGAACCAAATGGTTTTTGCAGATTTATTATCCATCAATAATTGTTTTCAATTTTTTAGTAATGTAAAGCACATCTTCCTCTAACATTCTTTCTGTCAAGGGAAGTGAAATTAACGAATCGTGAACTCTTAAATAATTATGTAGCCCATTATCAATTGCTGTTTCCTTTGATATTAATGGCTCTTGATAGCCACCACCATGTTTATGCTCAAGATGCATCGCTTCAATACCTTGTTTAGCTAAAGAAGCAGTGAGCGTTTTACTGTTGATTTTATTATTGTATAAGTAAAACTTTGTGAAAGAACTTAGTACTGGATCATAACCATTGTTATGAAGAAGACTATGCCTAACTAAAGAATCGTAATAACTTTTGCCAATACCAACTCTCATATTATGAAGCTTACCTAGCCTGTTTATTTGTATTGATGCTATTTTAACTTCTATGGCTGAAATATTAAATATTTGGTTTGTGACTGTTTTATAACTTTTTACACCTCCTTTTAAGGAATAAATTAATTTGATTGCCAATTTGAAGAAAAAGTTATTGCTTTTTGATTCTAAAATATTTCTTAAAACTCTATAATAAGCCAGTCTTTTAGGTGTGGTTTTTGCGTTTGAGAGCAAATCCTTTGCTTTACTAAAAAACTCTATTGAATCGGTTGCTAAAATACCCCCACCTATACCGTATACATTTTTAATTAATGAAAAACAGGCAATATCACCATATGAACCTGTGTAACCATTTTTATATTTAGCCCCAAGTGATTGAGCACAATCCTCAATAATCAAAAGATTATTCTTTTTTGCAAGTTCATAAATACTGTTCAAATTACATGAAACACCCCCAAAATGAATGGCCTGTATTGCTATAGTTTTGCTGTTTACCCTATGCTCAATATCATTAATTTCAATGTTTAAATCTTTCGTGCTAACATCTGCAAAAACGGGAGAATTACCCAATTCAACTATTGGATCAATGGCTACTTTACAGGTTAAAGGAGATGTAATTACCTCTCCTTTTTTTCCTATACTTTTATATGCTAAATATAGAGCCGATCTACATGAGTTTGTAATTAGAATATGTTTCTTCCCCGTCAATTCTTCGAAATAACCAATAATTCTATCCTCTGCATCTGATTTGGATAAAAAAAGGGCTCTCCACAAATCAAGAAACCTTAGGTTTGGATTATAGTAGGGATATTTCATCGACTTTTATAAAATTGCAATAGATTGAAGATATATGCAAAACCTGGCTTTATATCTGTTGATGAAAAGAGTGCGTTTGTTTTTTTTCTTGCAAAAACCGACTTAAAATATTCTGTTAACGATACCTTGCCCTTAATAATTCCAATAATTGAAAAAACAATATCAGTAATTGGGTTATACCAATACCTGTTTTGTTGATAGGTTGTTATCTGGAAATCTGAATCCCCGTTAACATAATCATAAATCATTTTTGCATAATCAACCCCACATGCTTTTGCCAAGCCAACCCACAGCCATGTGCGGGCATTAATCTCGATAAGTTTGTATTCATTATCTCTTGGATCTTTTAAATACTCCACCTCACAAACTCCTGTATATTTAAGCGTTTTAAGCAATGGGATAGATTGGTTTAAACACTCCTGAATAAAAACACTTTTTGCAAAGGTTGCAGTGCCAAACTGAATTGGATGCTCCCTAAGCTTCACTCCCATCCAGTGGGCTTTAATCTCTCCATCAACGCAAAATGCGGTGAATGAAACTGTTTTGTTTGAACCATCAAAGGGAATAAGCTCTTGAGTAAAAGTTTTTTCGAGGCTAAACTTTTGCTCAATCTCCTTTAGTTGCGCTTGCAACTCGACTTGATTGTTTGCAAAAAAAGCCTTTTTACCTGTTACCCTATAAAAAGAAAGGCCAAACCTACCCTTGGTTAAAACAGGAAAGTTCAAGCCATTTAATTGCTCCTGATTTGTTTTTAAATATTGTGTTTTAGGAATTGGAATACCCCTGCTTTTAGCAATATCTAAAAGGGTTGACTTATCGTATATATTTTCAATTATATCAAGGCCTGGTGTTATTACTTTATAAAACTCCTCTAACTTGGTTTTATGCTTTGAAATGGTGTAAACAGCATGGTCGTTTGATGGGATTAAAACCCAGCCGTTTATTCCTTCTTTTTGCGCCAATTCAATGAGGAAATCAGCAAAAGCATCAGTTTGAAAATCCGGACAAATAAAGAATTTTTGACAATATTTTGATTTAGCCGCTATGCAAGCGTTTTTATCCACTACATATACCGGAATACCCGCCTCGCCAAGCGAGCGAGTATTTGAAAGACCTTGAACGTGGCCTTCGATTATTAATGCGCCAGTTTTACCTCTATTCATTTACAATCAATTCTGTTAAAGCCAACATCATCCATGCTTGTGACCAGCGCATATAGGAAATTTTATTTGTTAACAATCTATTTTTCCGATAATAAAAATAGCCTTGTGATGATTGCATGTTTTCTATTGTCCAATTGGCAACTGTTTTGGCGAAATTATAATATTCTGGGTTGTATTCTTTTAATTTCGAGAAAGTAATAATTCCTTGGCTTTGATTATGAATTTCAGTGGGCCATCTGTGCGGAATTCGCCACAACGATTGCCCGTTATCAAAAAACTGATTCGTTCGATAGAATTCTAATCCCTTTTTTATTGCTTGCTTAACCTTAACGTCAGGGTTGTCCGTAAGTTGAATTAGGTTATTTAATGAAACTAATACGAAGCCCTGATGGAAATCTATTTGTTTTCTTTCGGTATTTGTAACGGAATCGTAGCTATACCACCATGCTCCGTCTTCTTTCTGCTTAGATAGGACAAAATCAATGGCCCGATTGATTGTTGCTGTATGCTTACTTGTTTTATTTACAAAATCGGCTCTAGCTAAAATTTCAGCAGCTAAAAGGCTTGCGTTGTAACAGGCACCCTTTGAAAGATGGGTGTACGAAAAACAAATCCCTTCTGAAAACTCAGTACAAGGGATATCGTTCAAAACATAGCTAGCTGCGCTTTGCAATATTTCTCGGGCACTGCTATCGTTTGTGATTTTATAATATTCGAAAATACCATCGGTAACAAAGGAGGTAACTACAACCGATGGTGTATAGGCTTTTAGGTAGCTGCCAGGCGAAGCCCAATCGAAATTATAACCCCATGCATAGCCAGAATAACCTTTAGAGTAATTGTTTTTTAGCCAATTAAACAAATAGGTTGCTCTCTCCAAATAGGCTTTATCTCTAGTTTTTGAGTAGAGAATTGAGTAAGCTTTCAGGAGCAGCCCCATCCCTTTGGGATTGTATCCCTTTTTTATACCTAGTAAGGGCCTAATGTTTATTGGATTTCGCTTTTGAAACTGTATTGCTAAGGCAGAAAAAAACATCCCAAAGTAATTAAACTTTATAAAAGAATTCAATGTGTCATATGGATCCCACCCTATATAGTTTTCTTTTTCAATATAGTTTAACAACTTTTTTAGCGCTTTACTTTGCATTTATGATATTTTTATAATGACTCTTTACTCTTTCTGCTACTCTTTCTGCATAAAAATTATTCTTTGCATAAGAATAATTATAACTGCTAATTTCCGCACATTTATTCGTATCAGTTATTATTTGCTCCATTAAATTGGACAATACCTTAGGGGTTATGTCGCTGGTAATGCATCCCATTTGTGGTTGTTTGAAAAAATCGGGGATACCCCCAACATTGCTGGTTACTACAGGTAAACCAAATGCTATTGCCTCCAACAATGAGTTGGGTAAACCTTCGGCATAGGAGGGAAATAGGTAGAGGTGTGCAGATGAGAAGGCTTGCACTTTGCCAGCACCATAAACAAAGCCCTCAATAAATATAGTGTTATTGAGATCTTTACCAACATATTCCAAAACTTTTCGTTTTTCGGAACCATCACCATAAATACGGAAAACAGTATTGCGAAATTTCTTGTTTAAAATTCGGAAGGCGTCAATAGCCTCATAAATACCCTTACCTCTCTCAACCCTTGAAAGGAAAATAATCTCGAAAGGTTTTGACTTTTGGAACTTTTGAACGATACTCTCAAAATCGAAATCCTTTAAAAGTGTCGAATCAACCATTGTAGTTTCAATAATTACATCGTCCCTGTATTTCCAATCTTGTACCTTCTTCTTCATAAGGTTCGATAATACCCATATTTGATTGGCCTTAAGGAATGTGCTTTTAAAAAGATTCCAACGCTTTGCTTCAATCCAGTCAATAACTGTAAAGTCGATACCTCTAAAAAAAACTATATACCTCCTTTTGAATAATTGTACTATTCTAATAAAAAATGCATCTCTAATAATTCCAGTTTTACCAAATGAAGTGTTAAAATGTATAAGGGAGTAATTACCAAAAAGCATTAAAGCGAAGAAACAAACAATATCAGTAGTTTGAGTAATGGGAAACATTGCCCTACTTATCCACGATTGCTGATTGCGTACACCCCTATTAAAATACTTTACATGTGAACCAAAATGTGGACGCAACTTCTGATGGTAATGCGCTACACCACCAGCCGAGTTAGGTGATGGAACAAGAACTAATATTTTGTTATTTTGCATTGTATAAACCTAAAATATAACTCAACCGCAAATCATACGATTTGTTTGTATTAAAATTGCTGAGTCCAAAAACCCATTTCTTCTCTCTACTCTTTTTTTGAATGCTTTAAAATCCTTCCATGCACGAATAAGCTCAGTAATTACCCCTTTGCGTAGGGGCCATGTTCGAGCTCCACGCTCAAAATATTCGATATTTGAAGAGAACTCGTTTCGTAAAACCTGATAATAGTTGGTTATTCCCCCACGAGCTGTAGAAGCTGGTACTGTTATAAGAATTTTATATTCCTTTTTCATATAGTTCAATTGCAGCTCTTAATCGCAAATCATACGACTCGTTGGTATTAAAATCGCCTTTCTCAAAATGCCACCCATTATTATAAACATATCGTCCCATTTCGCCATCTACCTTTAAAATATGATCTTGAGCATGCCCAAATATTGTTTGTAATTCATTTACTACAAAACCTTTGGTAGGATGTTCGAAAATATCTAGTGCCATTGATGTAAAATTGTGCTTTTCGCAAATGTTTCTGCAAAAGTTTAATAAATCGAGTGGCGGTGGAATATAATCAATCCCTTTTGTTCCGCTGGCCTTATCTCCATACTTCGTTTTTTGATGACCAAACCAGGCATCTCCAATTCGTACAACTCTCCACTCAAACTCATGGGGTATATATTCCTGAAATAATACAAACCCTTTTTGAGCATCTTTATATATTTTCCAATATTTTTTAATTTTATTAAAGAGAAATATTGGACTTCCAAATGCTTTCTTTGACCAACTTTTTAGGTTTCCTGTATTCCGATTTGGCCCTAATCTTCTTTTAATACCCTTACTAAAAGCAGTTTTAACATAGTTTTGAAGTTCTTTTCTTGTCCTAATAATTTTTACTCCTGTACCAGATGCACCAATACCTGTTTTAGCAACAATTGGCAAATTAGATGCTTCTGCAAATTCAATAGCGTTAGCTTTATTATAAAAAACCCAGGTTTCGGGCATGGGTATTTGTGCTCCTTTTAAAAAGGCAGAGAGCATTATTTTATTTTCATAAATTAAAACTTCCTTGTAACTGGGAAATGTAAATTTATTCATTACTTCACTGATCACGTATAATCGCTCATCGTATAAGTGCTTGAATTTAAAAGTTTCCCCTGGTGGTTTGAGAAGGAAAATATTGGATTCGGTTTTGCTAATTTGCTCATACCAATCGGCCGATGTCAAATCTATAACATTGTAGTCAATTTTTGCCTTCTCACAACTCAATTCCCACTTCTTTGAAGATGAGGGATCTTCATTTTGTAATATTGTTATTTTCATCGTAATGTAAATTCTTCAATAATAAATCGCATCATAATCGGATTGGTAAACTTGAGCCAATAGGCTTCTTTGGGTTTGTGGTTGCCTTTTTTAAACTTCACCATCAAACTGTCTAAATCAAAGGTGTCTTTAAGTTCCTTATGATTATAGCATAATGGCAGGTTCTTTTCAACAAACTCTTCCATCCATCTCCCCAATGGAAAATTGGGTTTGTATTTGCCCCTGTTTCTTCGTTTCCTGACTAATTTTAGCAGTGCAGCATAGTATTTATTGAACAGCACTTCTGATGGCTTGTGGTCGCCAGAGTAAAGAAACTTGAGTAAGGGAGGATAAGTCGCCTTGATGAAATTCGATGCATATACCGGATTATTTAATCTTTTTAAATGCTTGTTTTCAATTTTTTCTTTATTATCAAATGTGTATCTCGATGAAAAAATCAGCTCAAGATAATCGATATCTAAAAATGGTATAAAAACATTTTGCATTACACTTCTATACAAATTTATATCTTGGGCATCGTGAAGATGGGCGGTGATGTAGCTCAATGCACAATGTTTCCTACTTATAACGCTCCCATTTAAATAGGGTTGAGATTTAACAAAGAAGAGCAAACCATCCAAATCAACATTTTCAGGTTTTATAAATCTTCCCTGAAGATACCCTAACAACTGCTCTTTTGTAAAAGATTGATTGTGCCAGTTTTCATATACAACTGCAGGTACAATGTAATCATCTTCACTTACTCCCTTAATAAATTCACCGCCAAGCGTACCCAAAAACATGCTGTCGGCAAATTGTTTTTCTTGTTCTACAGCTATTACCCTGTGCACCCTATGAATAGAAGCCAGACCATCGCTTTGTTTAATAATTTTTTTGGCATATTCTTCAAATAGTTCAGCAGTCATCTTAATATCATGAATGCTGTGATTTAAACCTAACCCATCAGCAATTGCTTTTGCTTTTACACAATCATCAGAATCTGGATTCCCATACGTATATAGGTGTGGTTTAATTCCTTTATTTAGAAAAACAGCCAAAAGGTTTCGGGTATCAGCCCCGCCTGTCAATGACAAGCTAATCTTGCTTTTATCAATGTTTTTTAATCCATAATCAACCGCTTTTGATAACGCTTTTGAGATGCTTGCGATGGGAACATCCCGTTTTTGTAATTTTAAAAGTTCTTCGGGTTGCCAGTAGGTACTATAATGTAATTTGTCAGCTTTGTATTCAATTATCTGACCGGGTTCATTATGTTTTAAATCTTCAAAAGCTGTGGTTCCGGCAGTAAAATGATAATCAATGGCATAGTTGGCCATTGCTTCTTTCGAGGGTCTGAGTTTAACATGTTTCCCTATCTGCTTTACATCGTCACTAATAATAAAATCGGTGCCTTTTTGCCAGATAAAAAACTTTTTTATGGCAAAATGATCGGAGTAAATCTTAAAACCAGTATCTTCAAATTTAATAATAACAAACTGTCCACTAATATGATGAATAAACTTGTCTCCGTATTTCTCAAATAGTTCATCAATACTGTTTGAATCTTGATTGCCTCTTTGAAAAACGTTCCCCTTTATTAGTTTTCCATTGTTCAATAAATCAGTTTCTTTATTGCTGGTAAACAGCCAATAATTGTCGTAATTTTTATAATTACCCTCTTGGGTTTTATTCAAGTTTGATAGTATCCACATAATTTTCAGCTTACTTCATTAATTTTTCCAGTATCTCAACGCTTTTAAACCGATGTGCATCACATCTTAAAAGATTTAATGTAATTGCTGTTTTATAAGCACTCATTTTACTGAAAAATCCTAATCGTTTTCTTATTCTGTATTCAAATTTTGATTTACTTAAAAACAGGTTAATTAGTCGTTCCTTTTCTTTTTGGTAATGGTTATCCCAGATTTTCTTTAGCTCTTTTTCACTACTGATAGTATTAGAAATATTCTTAATATCATTCAATATTTCAGATCTATTAGTTTGGTTTGCAACAGAGACTCTTCCTGTATTTGTGTTTTGAAGGGTTGGTATGAGCGTTGTAGTAATATTGCGTTTCTCATCAATGCTTATTTTGGCTAGGAGCCCTATAAAGAATGCCCGATCAGGACTTTTTGATGAGGTTTCCGCATAAAAATTACCGAGACTGAAAATGATAGGCTTCCCTTGATATTCTATCATGCCGCTATAAAAATGGGTATGGTGAGCTACAATTGCATCAGCACCCTGATCGATTAAATATCTGAAGCTTTTTAAAATTTGTGGAGTTGGATATTTCATGTATTCTATCCCACCATGATACACTACAATTACAAAATCATTCTCTTCCTTTTCAGTTTTAATCTGATAATAAGCGTCTATTAAATCGAAAGCGTTAGCTCCGGCTTTATTCTCGCCAGCAATATTAAACTCACGTTCACTGTAATTTAGGATGCTGATATTCTTCCCTTTAATATTTAATCTAAGAGGTTTTAATGCCTCTCTTGCATTTTTACCAGCACCAACTGTCCTTATATTATTATCTTTGCAAACTTGTATAGTATCCAGAACTCCTTGATCACCATAATCACGAATATGGTTATTTGACAGAGCCACAGCATCAAAAAAACCATCTGTAATATGCTTAACTACTTCAGGGCTTCTCTTAAAATTATTTCCTGTTTTTTGTATAGCTGCAATGCTTTTTGTTAGCGGTGTTTCCAAATTTACGATTGAGAAATCCTTGTCTTTTAAAACCTCTTTTAATTCAGCTGAATAAAGAGAACCAGAAGTTTCGGGGGGGATAAAATCTCCAGCAAAAAGTAAGTTTATCATTGGTACCGATTAAGATATTTTCAAAATTAGTTTTTTTAAGTTTTTGGCATTTGCCTCAGTACTGAAATATTGGAATGCTTTGGCTTTGGCTGTTTTAGCAATTTCAAGCGACTTCTCGTAGTTCTCCAATATTTGAAATGTTTTTTCAGCCAGTTCACGTTCAATGTGCTGAGGTGAAATAAAAAATAGTTCCTTTTCTGTTAAGTAATTAGGAATTTCCCCAACACGTGTAGCTATTATTGGCTTGCCAGTTGCAAGGTACTCACCTAACTTTGTAGGAAACCCTCCTCTTGCCTGAATACTATCGGGTCTAGGTAGGGTTAATATTTTTGCATTTACTAGTAAATCGGGCATTTGAGTTCTTTGAACCTCACCAAGCAGTTGCACTTTCGATACTATACCAAGACTGTTAATTAATTGTATCAATTCGTTGGTGCGCAATGAGCTCCCGGCACCTGCTATTTTCAAAGAAAGATTAGGGTATTCCTGTGAAACTTTTGAAAATGCCCTAATCAACCTCTCAATACCATCTTTTTTTTCACTTAAACTTCCTGCATAAAACATGTATTCCTCGCCGTTTTCAGTAGTCTTAATATCAAACCTATTAAAATCCACGGTCATGGGAAGTTTTTGAATGACGCACTTTTTTGATGTGTGAGGACTATAAAAATGGATTAATTCATCCGTCATCAGCAATAAACCATCTAATAATCTATATTGCCACCATAATACCGTTGTTTTGTATATCCACACCCGCCACCTAATACCTTGCCTAATGGTTTCAGGAAATTCATTTCGTTCATTGATAATTTTGTTGCCTTTGAAGCGGGCAGTAATCCAAACTAGTAAGAATATTAAAGGTTCGGTAGATAGTAAGAAAATAATATTTGTTTGCTTCCTATTCGACCTCGGAACCATAAGGGCTCCTTTTAAAATGTTCAATCGATAGCGCAGTCCATTTATCCATTTGTTACCCCGTATCTTACGATTTAAATTAGGTGCAAAACCAACAACTTTAGCATCAAAATGTAATGCTGTCATTTGCTGCAGCATTAAAAACCTATTGTAAGATGCAGTATTGGGCTGCTCTTGTCCACCTTTGAGGAAGAAAATTTTTAGTTGCTTAGTATTCAAAATATAGTGTTGCCAATTATTATTTTAATTACTACCCGAAGGTTTCTTAAATAAACAATTGTTTTGTAGTAGAAAAAGGCCTGTGGGTAGGGCAAAAAAGAGCAGAATATACTGCTCTCTATTCCCAGAGTTTTTAAAAAAGCCTAATAGTATAAATACAAGAAAAGCTATTTGGAAATAGTGGAAATTTTTAAAAACCAGCTTTTTTATTCTACTGTATATTGAAACCAGTAAAAATAACCAAGGGATAGCACCAACAATACCGTATAATGATAAATGATCGAGCCAAAATACATGGCCGGTGGATTGACCTCCTCCTATTAGTGAGCTATTTAAAAATTGTGTAATTAGGAATGGTACTCTACTTGCTCTTTGGCTAAAGTGAGTTTCATCGCCAAAGAAATCATCGCCAGTTATGCTACTTGCAAAATCGTTAAGCCTGCTAGTTAGTAACTCAGAATCGAGTAATGATGCAAGATATTCAACCATACTGGCATAAACAGTTGATGGAATTGCTATTACACCTATGCCAATAAACACTAATAGCAACCTATATTTTATAAGTTTTTGAAACCCCATTAGCGAAAGCACTAATGCAATTAAAAATAGCATTAATTGGGTTGTATATTGCGCCTGAATTACCGTGTAAAGAAGCAAAAGTATGGTACCAAGCCAAATAATTTTCTTAAAATTATGTGATTCGTTTTTCAAGCATAAAACGACTATTGGCACCCAGTATGCTAATGCTGTTATAAACCCATACCCCGCAATTCCTAGTTTTTGGTAATAACTCGCTAATTCAAAATCACCCCGCGCACTGCTGGCTAGTTCACGCGAAGCTTCTGGGTGCATTGATAGTCCGAAAAGGGTTGTAATGCAGGTAATGATTATACAAATAAATAGGAACCAGAATAAAATTCTTAAGCCCTTTGGGTCGTATATGTAACGAAAAAAATAGGTGTATAGCGAAACTCCGACAAATAAAGGGACTACTCTTCGAAATAACCATAACTGTTCTTGTGGGTTTTCTGTTCGTGGTGCTAAAAGAAAGTAGATTAGACTTAATATATAGATTGCAACAAACTCTTTTGATAGAAATATTTTTGGCTTAACCAAAAAAAGACCTCCAATATAAATAAACAAGGAGATAAACCATAAACCAGGTAATGGAATATTCTGAAAAAGAACGGGAAAAAAAATATACCCAAGAATGGGAATTGTCGAATAAATAAATACTGTTTTTTTATTCACCTCTGGTTAGGTTAATATATTCATGCCAATTTCCAATATCCCTCCATGATTTTTCAGATACCGGAAAAACTCCAACTTTCCCTGATCTGTGCATAACCTTTTCGATTAAATGTGTAATGTGGTAAATTTTATTTTCAGGTATCTCGTTTATTAGGTGAGGTTCAATAATGTACATACCGCTGTTAATTTTAAAGGTCAAGTCTGGCTTCTCTGTAATAGTAGTTAAGATACCACCTTCGGTTGTTTTAAGCGTTCCGTAGGGAATAGACAGATGTTTCATTGCCGCAATCAGGGTTATTTCATTTTTATTCTCTCTGTGGTATTTAAGCATTTCAGAATAATCATCATCTATTAGAATATCACAATTACTCACAAAAAAGGTTTGCTGTATTTGCCCTTTCAGCAATCCTAAGCTACCTGCTGTTCCCAATGGTTTATCCTCTTGGAAATAGGTTATGTTATATTCAGGGTTGTTCAATGTTTCAAAGTAGTACCGTATCATATCGGCTTTGTAATTAACCGAAACATAAAAATTATAGCTACCATATTCCAGAAATCGATCCATAATATCCTCAATAATCGTTTTTTTATTTATGGGAATCAGTGGTTTGGGAATAACATTAGTAAGAGGTTGCATTCGAGTTCCTTTGCCTCCAGCCATTATTATTACGGGTAAATTAAATTGCTCAACAGGCTGTTTCTCTATAAATAAATCTTCATAGAAAATTACCTTTTGTATAGTATTGTGCTCATCAACAACGGGCATAAATTCATTTCGCCTAAGCCGCATTTGGTTTTTAATGTCTTCCAATGATTCATGAATATGCGCCACTTTCACCTCTTCTCTTAGTATATTTATGATTGGGGTATCTAAACTTTTGTTCTGGATAATTGCTCGTTGAATATCTCCAATGCTTAAAACACTAATAAATTTCTCGTCATCATCGACAACAATTAATAGCTTTCTTCCAACGTTATCCATTTGCTTTAAAGCAGAGGATATTGTTGAGTGCTTTTTTATACTAATTTGTTCTAAGGTCTTCATTTTTTTATAGGTTTAGCGGGATTACCTATCCAGGTTTCGCCTGTAGGAATATGCTTTGTGACTACAGAACCCATACCAATGGTTACTGATTCACCAATTTTTATTTGTTCGCGCACAACGACATTAGAAAAAATGGTGGAATTTTTACCTACAGATACCGAGCCAGATAACATAGTTGATCCTGTAATCCAAACATTTTTTTGTAATATGCAATTGTGAGCAATAAAACACATCCCGTTAATTTTGCAACCATCACTAATTATTGTATTACCCAGTGTTCCTTTTGCAATTTGACAATTTGCCCCAATTTCCACATTGTCTCCTATTATTACACCACCTAAATGAGGGAATTTTATTAAACTACCATCAACTTCTCTGCTACAGCCCAGGCCATCTGTGCCTATTACAGCACCCGCTTGTATTATACAATTAACACCTATCCTAATATTGTCATAAATAAAACAATTCCCTTCAATGTGTGTATTATCCCCTATTGTTGATTTGCCAATAACAGTGTTAGGTCCAATATAAACATTTTCCCCTATTTTTGATGTAGGGTCAATTATTGCAGAAGTATGTACTCCGAATTTGCTTTTATTTACAAAAAACTCCTCTGCAATTTTCATTATGCAAAGTTTTGGATTATCAACTATTATTAGAACCTTACCTTGATTCTTTATACTTTCAGAATAAATAACCTCATTGTTAACTATCAATGCTTTTGCTTTCGACTGCTCGGCTATACGTTGTTTATCTTTTCTTTGGCTCGATATCCAGTCGAGTGTAAATTCATCAGCATTATGTGGGTCGCTTAACTTATTAATAACTAATCCCTTGGGATTACCGTGAATGAATTTAATGCTAGTGCCTAAAAAATCTTTAATTTTTTGTAGTGGGATGTTATTTTGCATAGAATACAATGTTATACAGTGTTTTTTACAGTGTAATTAGGTTGTTAGTATATTGGGAATTCAACTGTACTAAAGAGTTGCTCCTCGGGTATGGGTTTGTTATGGTAGTAATGATTAATAACAGCCTTGTAATTTGCTGCTAAACGTTTTGCTGTTTTTGTATTGTCAAACTCATTCTCAACAAATGTCTTCGCTTTTTTGCTTAGGCTATTCGCAAAATCAGGATTCTCTAAAAATGTTAGCATATTCTTTGCAAGCATATCAATATCTCCAATATCTGCTAAAAGAACCGTTTCACCATCCTTGTTAAGGTATGGGGTCCCCGTTGTTTTGTAGGTAATTAGGGGCAACTCCAATAGCATGGCCTCTATAATTGTTCCAGAAATCACATCGAGCTTAACTGGTAGTAGGGCAAAATGGGATTTTTTTATATGCTGGTGCATGTCGGAATGTACTGGAAAATAGTTGTTAAACGATATATTATCCCGCAGGCCTAAGTATGCAATTTTTTTTTGTAAAAACTCTTTGTAATTGAAATCGCATTTACCAACAACATTAAGTCTTATGTTGGCATATTTTGCTTTTACCTGAGCCAAAGCATCAATGGCATCCTCAATACCCTTCTTTTTAGTAACCCCAGCGGCAAAAAACACAAAATCGTACTCTTTAGGTACATCTCTCACTTTATGGGGGTACTGAATAGGAAAAAACATTTTGAAAGTAATTGCTTGTGGGTTGTTTTTTAAAACCAGATCACGGTGCATTCTACCGGTGCAGCCAAAGTACCGTTCCTTTTTGTGAATTTGAAGTTCTAAATCCCACTTATCTTGTTGAACATTACCCGTTAGCTCCATTCTACTTGGGTTTGTGTAAACCGTTTGTGCCGATACATATACAGGAATGTTCTTAATATCGAGCGTAGCAATTGAGTAGTATGGATTTTCGGTGCCAATCAGATTAACAATATCAGGTTTAATTTTTTTTATGAAGCGTTTAATTAAAAACCTGTTAAGCTTGTAATGCTTTTTTCCACTATAAAGTTTATCAACAATTTTACTTAGCATAAAGGGTAACTCTGGCTTAAAAAAATGGTAGTATACACCATTTATGCTAAACTCTTGGGTAAACCTTTTTAATCCCCGATGTGGTGAGATAATATGAAGTTCACAATCCTTAAATTGTTCAAATTCCTTAATTAGATTTGTAATCCAAGGGGCAAAATCGGAACTGATACTTTTCTTATTTTTCCCTAGTATTCGCCTCAGGAAATTTTCTATACCTAAATTAGAAAGTTTCAGTTTGCTACGTACTGTAGAATTTGAGAAATGACAGAGCCAGACAATCTTAGTTTTATTCATTCTACCTCACCCTCCCAATCAATATTCTTTGCCCCAAACTTTTTAAGAGTTTCGTCATAAGTTAGTTTCAGGTAAGCTGCCTGGTCATCAATAACTTTATGTATTCTACGTCTTGGGGGTAACACCTCATTTTGCCACATACCATCGTGAATTAAAACTTGCAGTACTTCATCTTTTGCCTCCCTGAGCCGATCTTCTAGCACCTCATACCTCCAATAACCTGTGGAATCGGCGCAATAGCCATATTTCTCTTTATATTTTTTAGCATACACATTTATCATTCCGGCATAAGTTTCTTTTTCGCACGATAGGGTAAATTTATTGGTGTTGTGAAAAGAAAAAACTTTTGGTGACTTGTTAAAATACGTTTTAAATACTTGGGACTCTATTTGAAGGTATTCTTCTAGTTTTTCTTCGCTATCGATATCCCAAAAGTGAACATCAAAATGTAGCTCTAACCTATGCCCCAATAATTCTATTGTCTTAAGCTGTTCGTAAGTTCGTTTCTCCAATGCGTTGTAAAAATCGGCATGGAGCTGAACAAAATAGGTGGATTTAATTCCCAAACTATGCTCAATTTTTGCCATCTCCAGGGCAATGGGAACAGAAAACTCAACATCGTGTCTTAGTATTATTCTCTTGTCTTTGAAATTATTTAGATTATCAAAAAAAATAAACCTATAGTTCTCTTTTGCTAGTTTTAACAGACTATAATAGTTCTCAAGTGTAAAGTCAAAAAAGCGATATTTCTCTAAAGAGTATTGTAACATAGCCCCTATTGGTTTCTATTTTTTAATTGCCTAGCAGGAACACCAACAAAGGTAGTGTTTGGTGTTTCGATGCTTCTTGTTACCACAGTACCAGCACCAATTATTACATTATTACAAATGGTAATGTTAGGTAAAATTGTAGCATTTGCACCAATGTAACACTCCTCACCAATTGTAACATTTCCGAGTAAAACGGCATTTGGTGCGATTGTGGTATAACTTCCAATCTGAACATTGTGCATAATATTGGCATTACAGTTAACCTTAACTAATTGGCCAATTGATGTCTCGGATGAAATGTTTGACCCTGTTTGTATAACAGTACCCGCCCCAATTTTACTGCTTTTAGATACATTTGCCTTGCGTGAAATTAATGTGTAAAAACGGAACCCATTATTTTGATAAATTTCCCCTAATTTTTTTCTGGTTCTTGGTAAATCAGGTGTAATTAAAACTTCATAATTAGCGTAATACTTTTGCCAAACCTCAATATTTTCTTCAGTACCAATAATTGGATATGATAAAAAACTTTGCGTTTTAACAGGATCTACTATTCCAATAATTTCGATATTGTTTTCTTCGCACAATTCAACAATCTCAATAAACCCGCCAATTAATAAAATTTTTCTACCCATTTGAGATTGCTTTTAGGAGATGATCTGAGATGTATTTAATTTCATTATTAGTGAGTTTCGAGTACATCGGTAACGTAATCAGATTATCGGCAGCATAATCGGTATTAGTCAACTCGCTATAAAGGTCATTATAAATTGAAAACCTATGAACTGCTGGATAATGAACGCTGGTTTGAATCCCCGCTTTGACAAGTTTTTCTCTTACCGCATCGCGAATTTTATAATTGCTGTTTTTTAAAATAATTGGGAAAATATAGTTTGACGAAAACCCATTGTGATTTGTAAATGGCACAACAATGCTGTCTATCTTGTTTAATGCCTTAACATATAGTTTCCTAATTTCTTCCCTTTTTTTTAAATCTGCTTCTATTTTATCGAGTTGAGCTAGGCCTATTGCGGCCCTAATATCGTCCATCCTATAATTATAGCCAAGCTCCACCACATCGTATGTGGTTGAATGCCCTTTAGCTCTCTCGTACGACATACTAGTCATTCCGTGCGAACGTAATAGTTTTGCCCGTTCGAACATTCTGCTATTATTTGTTACCAGCATTCCGCCTTCGCCGGTACTAATATTTTTATTTGAGAAAAAGCTAAAGCAACCTACATCGCCAATGGTGCCTAGTTTTTTTCCTTTATATTCGGAAAGTGGACCGTGACAAGCATCTTCAATAACCCTAAGATTATGCCTTTGGGCTATATCCATAATGCTATCCATTTCGCAGGCAAAACCACCGTAATGCATTACAATTATTGCCTTGGTCTTACTAGTAATTTTTTGTTCAATATCCTTAGAGTCAATATTCAGATTATTAATATCCACTACATCAGCAAACACAGGTGTCGCATTTACATATCGTATGGCATTTGCCGTGGCCACAAAGGTAAGCGATGGGCATATTACCTCATCACCATCAGTAATGTTGCATAGTTTCATTGCAAGATGTAAGGCCACAGTACAATTAGATAGAGCCAGTGAATGCTGAACATTAAGCATCTCTGCAAATCGTTTTTCAAAAGCATCCACCTTGGGGCCTGTTGAAATCCATTTTGAGCGAATGGTTTCCAGCACCGCATTTTCTTCTGATTGATCGAAATTAAGATCGAAAAGTGGTATTTTATAGGACATATTTTTATTTCTTTTTGAGTTTTAACTTTACTAATAAACTTTGAACTATCCCTTTAAGTCTCAAAAACTCTTCTTTTGTAAGACCAATATAGCGTATAAGAACCACCGAAGCTACAATTGAAATTCCTGTTGTCAAAACTAATCTTATGAAACTTTCGTTTAAAAACAAGAAGGGTAGAATCGTAAACCCTGCTGCAAGTATAATAGGCACCGATGATTTCAGCACAACAGTTTTTAGAAATGAACCTATATTAATTCCTGCTATTTTCTTACCATAGTATAATCTTACACCGGCAGATAAAAGACTGATAAAAATTCCAACTAAGTAAATGGTCTGTGGGGGCATTCCAGCCTTAAAGAGGAAATAAGCAATGGGAATAGTTAAAGAGATGGCTATCAATCCGACAATAGTTATTTCCTTTATTCTTCCTATTGCACTAATAGCTGTGGTTATAGGAAAAGTGAATTTTTCTATAATCATGGTCAAAATCATTAATCTTGTGAATATAACTACAAAATCGGGCACATTTTCCAACCATAACCATAATAAATAAGGTGTCTCAATAAAAACAGGGATAGAGAAAATTGCAAAAAGAAAGACAGAGAATTTTGCAGCCATAGTAGTTAAACGTATCATTTGATCACGATTTCCACCTCCCTCGCTCTTCATTATCTGAGGATTAATGGCCTGAGTCATACTTGCTGAAAAATTATTCAACTGACTAGTCAAGTTATTGGCAATTCCATTTGCTGCATTTAGGTTAACACCAAAAAACATATTTAATAGAATACTTTTTGATTGGGTGATTATTATCCCTGAGGAAACCCCCAACATACTCCAACTTGCGAATGAAAGGATATTCCTGATAAGCACTTTGTCGATATAGTCCTTTAATCTGATTTTACATTCTACATAATTAATCCTGCTATAAACTTGCTTAATAATCCTGATCATTATTTGATTAAGCAGCACTAGAAAACCATATATTATAAGCTGATTAGAGTCAATGTATGAAATATAAAAAGCGATACCAAGTCCTACTGAAATTCCAAACATTGCTATCAATGAAATAGCAAGAAAATTTTCATGGGCATTCATCACTGCATCAAATGGTACAGAAATGACTGAAACAAAGGTAGTAATTACCATGAAGTGAAAAATGACTTTTGCGTCATAGAGCCTATCAGGTGGTATATTTAACCAATATTTAAACATCAAAAGCCCACCTATTTCCATAATTAGAACAACAACAAAACCGAGGAAGAAATGGATGATAAGCGATGTATTAAAGGTGCGCTTTACCAATTCACTATCACCACTTCCAAGGCTATGCGACATAAAACGCATGGATGCATTAGCCATGGATGCATTTAAAAAGGACAACGTCCCAATTACCCCTGCCACTAGTGAATAGATACCGTAATCTGTTTCACCAAGTGCATTCAGAATTATCCTGGTAGTTACCAAGCCAACAAGCAGCGAAAATATCAATCGCGCATAAACAATTCCTGTATTAAAGATGACTCTGTTGGCAGCTTGCAAAAGTATTTGATTTAGTTGTAAATATAGGGAATTACGAGACCTGTTGGTTTTTTTAAAACGCTATGGGAAGTTCAAGATTTACCAGACAACAGTATTTTTGACATTTTAATTATCGCCTTAAAATCGTTTAAGAAACTATAGCCGTAGTTTATTCTAATACTTTTAATATATAGTTTCCATGAAAGGAGATATTTCTTAAAGGAGGGGTTAAGATAAAATTCATTCACCCCTTTTTTCAATTTCAGATAAGCAATGTCCTTTTTATCTAGATTTGGTATAGTACTTAGTTCCGCATACAATTGAACTAAAGATCTTAATGATTCTGTTTTTTTAGTTTTTGAAGCCACACCAATGCCACTATAGTATATACCACCAACAAAATCTATGTAATAATTTCTTTCAGAGTGGATGTGAAATTGCGTATCATAAAGCCCATCAGTATATATCCCGATATATTTATGGACTGGCTCTAATTTTGAGATCAATTCTTTACTATGGAGTACTCCGCGTAATGAACCAATTAATCCTCTTATCTTAAGACTAATTGAACTATGACCCTGTGCAATTAAGTGATTTGTCTTACGTATCTGACTACCATCTGGTTTGATAATCATTGAATCGGTAAAAATACTATATGAACCTTGATTGTATTTAATTTTTTCTTTTTCAATCAATTCAAATACTTTTTGAAATAATCCGGGCAAAATAGCATCATCTCCAGCTAAGAATAATATTAAATCTCCTACTGGCTTACTCCATGTACTTTCTAGATTTTTAAAGATTCCTAGATTTTTATCATTTCTATGAGGTTTTATTAGATCCGGATACTTTGATTGATATTCGAGAATGACTTCCCAGTTTCTATCTGTTGAACAATCATCACATATAATGATTTCAAAAACATAATCTTTTTGGCATAAAACCGAATCCAATGCTCTACTTATAATATCTTCCTGATTATAAGTTATTACTACAACTGATATTTTGGGCGGAAGTATTTCCATGATGCAATTTTGAGAGAAATAAAATTTGTTATAGGATAGTTGTGCTTTATTAAACCGTGTTTACTTGTTGCGTAATGTATTTAGCCTGTTCTGCTTCAATTACAGAAGAAATAGGCAAACTCAGAACCTGCTTATGTGTTTTTTCCGTTATTGGAAAGTTTAAACCATTCAATCCTTTATAAGCCATTTGCTTATGTGGGGGAATAGGATAATGGATAAGGGTTTGAATGCCGTTTTTAGTCAAATGTTTTTGTAATTTATCACGATTTTGGGTACGAATTACGAAGAGATGCCAAACGTGCGTAAGTGAAAAGTGAAAAGTGAAAAGTGAAAAGTCGGAGATTGGTAAGATGATGCCTGGATTAGTGATGTTCTCTAAGTAGTATTGTGCTATTTCGCGGCGGCGTTGGTTTTCGGTATCGAGGTGTTTTAGTTTAATAGAGAGGAATGCTGCTTGAATTTCATCGATACGGCTGTTTAAGCCTTGGTATTCATTGATATATTTTTGTTTACTGCCGTAATTTCCCAATGCTCTAACTACTTTTGCCAATTGATCATTGTTTGTAGTTACAGCACCTGAATCGCCAAGCGCACCGAGGTTTTTGCCAGGATAGAAACTAAACCCAGCAGCATCTCCTAAAGCTCCTGTTTTAACGCCATTCCACTCTGCTCCAATAGCCTGAGCGTTATCCTCAATAATTTTGAGACCATGCTTTTTTGCTATGGACTCCAGTTTTTCGCTCCAGCATACCTGTCCATAAAGGTGTACAACCATAATGGCACGGGTGCGGTGGGTAATATGCTGTTCAATTAGTGAAATATCAAGGTTATAGGTATTTATATCCGGTTCTACCAAAATAGGTTTTAATCTGTTATCGGTAATTGCAAGTATGGAGGCAATATAGGTATTGGCGGGTACAATTACCTCATCCCCCTCCTGCATAACACCCATCTGGATATAAGCCTTTAAAATTAAGCGCAAAGCATCCAACCCATTGCCCACACCAATGGCATATTTAACTCCGATATAGTTGGCTAAATTGGTTTCAAATTGCTTAACGCGTTCACCTAGCAAATACCAGCCAGAGTCAATAACTTCTGCAGCAGCCTGCTTTAGCTCTGCTGCGTATTGTGCATTTATTTTTTGTAGGTCGAGAAAATTAATCATTCCTATTTAAATTCAAGATTTATTTTGCCATGGGTATCCTCTATATTCTTTTAAATGATCTTGCCATGGATAAATAGAGTTTCCGTTTTCATCTACTATTTCTCTTATAGACTTTATGTCTTTTCCAGGATTCCCTATTACTAATCTCTCATCGGGTACATCTTTTGTTACCACCGCTCCAGCACCAATAATAGCATTTTCACCTATAGTAATGCCAGGCAGAATTACGGCATGCGAGAAAATTTGTGCGAATTTTCTAATAGTAGTACGCTGAAAACTCCCTATTGGCGGATGTTTAACATTAGTTATTACTACAAAAGGAAAAATCCAAACATAATCCTCTATAACATTATTCTCGCTAAGCATTACCTTACTGTGAATACGCACATAATTTCCAATTATAGAACTACCTGGTAATTCTGAACATGATCCAAAACTTGTATAGTCTCCAATTCTACTTTTCTCTCTAATTATTGCATGATGTCCTGTTTGAAAATTATCTCCAATTATAACATCCTCGTAAATTGTGGTATAAGATCTTATTATGGCATTTCTCCCAATTTTTGTCAATGAAAATTCATGCGCAGCAGGGTCTTTATAAAAATTTATTGTTGGTTCACCAATTATGCAATAAGGGCCAATAAAAGAATTATCTCCTATTTCCACATTATCATAAATAATTGCGCCTTCTCCAATCGTTACATTTTTCCCAATTTTTGCTTTTTCACTAAGTACATATTTTTTTTTATTTTTCATTTTTCCTTCTTTTAAATTTTAAAAAAACATTGTAATCTCTTATATAATCTGCCTCATCATAGTAAAGCGATGCCAGCACCAAACTAATGGCTCCTGAAGAAAACTCCATCAATTCACGCCAAATGCCAGGCACTACCATAAGTCCATAGTCAGGTCGGTTAAGGGTTACTACTTTTTTATTAATTCCATCATCCAGCAACACATCAAATGATCCGCTGGCAGCCACAATCAATTGTTGTAATTCTTTATGTGCATGGCCGCCACGGTTTTCCCCTCCAGGGATATCGTAAAGATAGTAAATGCGTTTTACCTCAAAGGGTACATTTGCTTGTCCTTCCACAATGGTAATATTGCCTGCTCGGTTGTGTATTTTATTTAGCGGCAAAATAACGCAGTCGTAAACACTACTTTTCATTTTCCCTCCTAAATATTAAAAAATCATTGTAATCATAAATGTAGTCATCTTCATTGTAATGTGTTGAGCTTAATACCAAAGCTAGTGAATTGGTGGAGAAGTTCTGCATTTGTCGCCATAAACCTGCAGGTATATAAAGCCCGTAATAGGAGCGGTTTAATGAAAAAGTTTGTTCTATATTTCCATTATCTACCACAACATCAAAACTGCCAGAAAGTGCAATAATTAATTCCTGCTGTTCTTTAAAGGCGTGTCCGCCACGCACTTGTCCGCCTGGCACATCGTAAATCCAATAGGTTCTTTCAATTTTAAAAGGAATATGGTTTAGTTCCTCAATAAAAGAGAGGTTGCCGCGCGGGTCTTCGAATTTGGGTAGGTTTATTATTTCTGCTTTTGGCATATTAAAGTTTCTTTCACATCTTTGAATCCAAATATTTTCCTTTATCCTCGTAATCAAAATTGGGTAGCATTATTTTAAACAGGTTTACCAACGCTGGTTTTGTCCATTTCTTTGCAAGTTTCATTCCTTGAATTGTGGTAGTAAACAGGTTTAGCTTATCATTATCGAAAGAAGAGTCGTTTTTTATGATTCCTATGTTTTCGTATGTTTTTAAATCGAGGTTTTCGTTTTCTGTAAAGAACTCTTCAAAATCCTTTTCGCCTGTTGTATCGCTTGGTGTAAAGTAGCAAGGCCAATTTTTTTCCTTGGTTATTGTTTTCACCAATTCCCGAGCTTCATTTTCGCTTTTGCACTCATAAGGTTTATAGCCTAAAGTGCGCAGATACTTTCGTGCAATTTCAGCAAATGTAATCAAATGTAAGTCTTCGCTCAATTTTGGGAAAAATATATCGCGGTTAGCGCCAAATATACACGACATTAAACATAGCTCTCCCGACTCTTTGGGCGTTACAAAATAGCGTTTCACATCGTTAGGCGCTACAATGGGTTGCTGCTTTTTAATACGTTGGTCAAATCCGTGCAGTAGTGAGCCGTCAGAAAATGCCACATTGGCAAATCGTGCCATCGAAACATCAATATCAAGACTCTTTCTATGTACGAACATTTCCATAATACGCTTAGATGCTCCCATCATGTTTACCGGATTGGCAGCTTTATCGGTAGAAACGCAGAAGTATTTTTTTGCTCCTTTATCAATGGCTTGTTGTATGGTTTTATCTGTATTAAAAATATTTACATTAATCATTCGCATTAAAGTGTATGGGTCCTTTTCGCTACGCACATGCTTTAATGCAGATAGGTTTAACACATAATCATATTTGCCATCGGCTTCAATAAACGCATCGTATTCACTTGAGCCAACATCTAGGGCAAATGTTTTAAAATCGCCATCAATATAACCCATTGAGCTGCGAATATCTCTAACCAATTCTACCATGTTGTTTTCGCTAATATCTACAACATGCAGTTTTATAGGGTTTCTCTTAAAAATCTCCTTGGTAACCGCTTGCCCAATAGAGCCTGCACCACCGATGACTAGAAAACGGGAGTTAGAAACAATTTGACTGAGTTCCTTTCCTTGCTGATGAATGTCTTCTGTAAATAATTCTCTATCTCGACCTATTAATTGGAGCATATTTTAATTTTAGGGATTGATGGGTAGTGGTAATTGTTTGTTGTTTTTGTGTGCTTCTATGGAACACTGATGACGCTGATTGGACAGATCTACACTGTTTTAGTTATTTTTATCTGTGAGTATCTGTTGCATCTGTGTTATCTGCGTTCAAATCTTTATGCTGTTTTTCGGAACACGGATGACGC
>CALGIR010000022.1 GCA_937915475.1 uncultured Bacteroidales bacterium | reverse complement strand
AACATCTTATTGCGGCCAATGCTTGTGCCAAGAATGTATGCGCCTGTATCGTTAGCCCAGGTTAGTATAAAAAAGCCTAGCAAAAGGTTGGTTTGAAAGCCAATTCGGTATGACGAGTAACTTAGGGCAAAGTAGTTTAGTAGCGAGAACGGGAATGCAATGTATAAAAGACCTAATAGGGTGTAACCAATGTTATGCATTGGCTTTTGGTGATTACGAAAGAGTTCGATAATAAAAACGCTAATTACCAGTGGAATTAGTCCAAGGAAGATGTAACTTCCTAATTTGCCTATTGCAAACAGGTAACTTACGGCAAAAATAATTGCACCAAGCACTAAACCATAAAGATACTGTGGTCGAACACGAGCCTTAAAGGCGAGGCGATAAAACTCATAAAGCGTTGCAAGGGTTAAGCCCATAAAAACGACAAAAAAGCTATACCGACCAAGTATTATTGACCCTACAATAATCAGTACGAATAGGGCTCCGCTAATTGTCCTTAGTAGAAATGTGCTCAAACTTACAACCCCTCTATTAGTTTCTTTGCTTTTGTCTCGTCTTCGGGGGTTACGTAAATCTCCGCCTCACCAATTGAGGGGTACGATGAGTCACGCTTGTTTAGCACAACTGCCTCGATACCATTAGTACTAAGCATTTGCTTAATAATTTCGGCCTCAAAGGGCTTATCTGTGGAGAATACTAACGACCAACCTTGTTCTTTCATAATTAGGAGCATTAATTTTTATCCTTATCCTTATTCTTTTCGGTTTCTCCTCCCTCTTGCTTTTTCTCTTCTTCCTCAATATCTTTTACTAGCTCTTCGGCTCTGGTATGCGATTTGCGAGGACCAAAAATCTTTTCCAGGTCTTCGCTAAAAATTACCTCATGCTCAAGGAGTTGCTCGGCAAGTTTATTAAGACCGTCCCTATTCTTTTTTAGAATATCTTTTGCTCTATTGTATGCCGTGTCTATAATTAACTTCACCTCATTATCAATTATTTCGGCAGTTTTTTCGCTGTAGGGTTTCGAAAAAGCAAACTCATTCTGTCCCGATGAGTCGTAAAAGCTAATGTTCTTAATCTCTTTGCTCATGCCAAAGTAGGCAACCATGGCATAGGCCTGTTTTGTAACTTTTTCCAAATCGTTTAGTGCGCCAGTGGATATTCTTCCAAGTACCAATTCTTCGGAGGCTCTACCGCCCAAAAGAGAAGTCATCTCATCGAGCAGTTGCTCGGTTGTTGTGAGTTGGCGCTCTTCGGGAAGATACCATGCGGCTCCCAATGACTTCCCCCTTGGTATAATTGAAACCTTTAGCAATGGACTAGCATGCTCAAGAAGCCAGCTTACCGTTGCATGTCCCGATTCGTGATAGGCGATTGCTCTTTTCTCTTCCTGTGAAATTATCTTATTCTTTTTCTCAAGTCCCCCAACTATTCTATCAATAGCATCAAGGAAATCCTGCTTTTCAACAAACTCCTTATTTTCTCGAGCTGCAATTAGCGCAGCTTCATTACAAACATTGGCAATATCGGCACCAGAAAACCCAGGAGTTTGCTTGGCCAGAAAATCGATACTGAAGTCCTTTTCGAGTTTAAGCGGCTTAGCGTGAACCTTAAAGATATCCTGTCTTTCCCTATAATCTGGAAGTTCAACATGGATTTGTCTGTCGAAACGTCCTGCACGCATCAGTGCACGGTCTAGTATATCGGCGCGGTTTGTAGCTGCAAGAATTATAACCCCTTGATTTGAGGCAAAGCCATCCATTTCGGTCAGAAGTTGATTAAGCGTGTTCTCACGCTCATCGTTTCCAGAGAAATTAGCATTTTTACCCCTAGCTCTTCCTATGGCATCAATCTCGTCGATAAATACAATACACGGAGCTTTTTCTTTGGCTTGTTTAAATAAATCGCGCACGCGCGATGCACCAACACCGACAAACATTTCAACAAAATCGGAACCCGACATGCTGAAAAAGGGAACATTTGCTTCGCCTGCTACGGCTTTGGCCAAGAGTGTTTTTCCGGTACCCGGAGGGCCAACAAGCAATACTCCTTTAGGGATTTTGCCTCCAAGGTCGGTGTACTTTTTTGGACTCTTCAGAAAGTCAACAATCTCCATTATTTCAACCTTGGCCTCCTCGAGGCCTGCAACTTCCGTAAAATCAGTTTTTGGATCCGATTCCTTGTCGAAAAGCTGTGCTTTTGATTTACCAACACTGAAGATATTGCCAGCACCGCCAGCACCACCTCCTCCCTTGCTAATTCTTTTAAAAATGAAAAGCCAAATTCCAATTAGTATTACGATTGGGAAAATCCAGGTAAAAATCTCACTAAAATAGTTGGTTCTATCCTCGTATACTGGCGAAATCCTTTCGCTCACACCAATTTCTTCCTGAGCCTCTTCTAGCTGTCGTTCAAATGCGTCAATGGAACCAATGGTGAAAAAGAAGTGAGGGCCTTGTCGATCAACCTTCTCGGCGTCTTGACCTAATTTGTTCGAGTAATTGTTTAGACTGTTCTCTTTGATGTAAACTTCTACTTTCCCCGAGTTTCGAACTACTACCAACTTATCAATGTCACCCTGCTTTATCATCTGTACACGAACATCTTGCCACGTGGTTTCAACAGGGGTTTTGGTGCTGTAAAAAAGATTTAAACCTAGAATTCCTAGGATGATAAGGATATAAATCCAATACACATTGAATTTTTTCCCGCCAAGGTTAAAGTTCCCTCCAGTTTTGTTGGATGGTTTAGATGGTGATTCTTTTTGGGAATTCTTTTTATCCTTTTCAGGATTTGTATTTTTGTTTTCCATTTTTTTTCTCAATCTATTGTGATTGCCAAGAGATAGTATATATCCTAATCAGTTATTGTTTAGCCAGTTATTATAAAATTATATGGAGCAAGGGTTATTCATACTTAGTCCTTTTTGCATCGGCCCAAAGCTCTTCAAGTTTGTAAAATTGCCTCCATTCTGTTTGAAAAATATGGACAACAATATCTACATAATCAAGAATTACCCAAATACTATTCTCGTACCCTCCTTTTTGCCAGGGTTTTTCTTTTGTTTTTTCTATAACCTTATCCAGAATATTATCCGCAATAGCTCCAACTTGCGTGGTTGAGTCGGCATGACATATAATAAAATGTTTACAAACGGCATTTGGTAATAATCCTAACTCAAGACTAATAATACCTGAACCTTTTTTTTCTGAGATTGCATCGATAATGCAGTTGTGAAGTATATCTGTTTTTTCCTTATTCCTATTGGCCATTTAAAGGATTTTGATGTTAAATATTAGCAAACAAAGATACTCTTTTTTTAGTGTAATATCAAAGGCTAACAATTGCTTAACACTTTTTAGTAAATACAACGCCCATGTACCATTGGACTTTGTTTTTTTGTTGATATTTAGCGATTGTTTTTCACTTATTTATTGTCATATAATTTTTATGCTAATTTTGTACGGTTAATAGGGGGATGAATGGAAAAGAAGCCAATTGGAAATACAGTAAAATGGTTTGGCGAGTTAAAATCGACGAATGACTATGCAACTTCAATTGCTCATTTTGACGGTTCGCATGGGATTGTAATCGCTTCTGAGTTCCAGAGTCAGGGTAGGGGACAAAGGGGAAATCAATGGGAGAGTGAAAAGGGTGAAAATTTACTTTTCAGCATTGTACTACACCCTAGATTTCTTGAAGTTAGAAATCAATTTTTGCTTTCTAAAGCAATTGCTTTATCGTTGTGCGATGTACTAAGCGTTTTTACGAATGGAGTAAGCATAAAGTGGCCAAACGATATTTACATCGGGAATAAAAAAGTTGCAGGAATTTTAATTGAGCATAGTTTTAGTTCGATTTACCTTGATACAACCATTATAGGGGTTGGTCTTAATGTGAACCAAAGTGTGTTTCTGTCAAGTGCTCCCAATCCTACCTCGTTATACCTTGAATTTGGGCAAAATTTTGATATTGCAGTTTTACTAAACAGCGTTTGTAACGCTTTTAATAAGCGTTATGCTGAGGTAGAAGCCAATCAATATCGAATTTCGGAAAATTATCTCCAAAACCTTTTCCGATACGAAGTTTTTCATAAGTATAGAGCATTAGACCAAATGTTTACTGCAAAAATTATTGGGGTCAGAAATTCAGGTGAACTAATGCTCCAAACAATTGAAGGGGAAAGGTTAGAGTTTGCCTTTAAAGAGATTGAATATGTTTTATGACTCTATTCTATTGGCTAAATGCTGTAGCTATCTGGTCGGCTAGGCTATCAATACCAGTTTTTAACTTTGAGCCCACTAGCATTTTCATCATCATATTCAGCTTTGCTTTAACGGTAATCTTCATGCGCGTGTCGTATGGAGCAACCTTTTTTAGCTGTATCCAAACATAAAACTCAAAGGGTATTTTTTCGTTGCCAGTAAACTTTATCGTTTTATTGGGTTCTTTCTCAATTATTCTTAATCCAGCCTCTTTTATTCCTTGCACCTCAAATTTGCACCAGTCTTCGCCCGCTTCCCAGTTTTCAAGTTTGGCCTGCTGGGCATAAGGTGTAAAGTTCTGAAAGTCCGAAAGGACTTTATATATTTCCTCGTCTAATCGCTTAATGCTTACGACTTTGCTTTCTATAGTTTTCATTATTCTTTTATCTCTATTTATTTGCAAATAAACTGCCCCAGTTCTCAGGGTCAATGCGCCATTGTTCAAGTAGTTCCAGTTCTTTATTTGTGATTTTATTCGTTTTTAGCGCATAGCGAATTAGCTGCTCGTAGTCGGCAAGGGTGAATATTTCTACATCTTTTTCAGCAAAGTTTTTTTTAGCAATTTCAAAGCTATACGTAAAAATAGAAAGCATTCCCAATACCTTTGCATCAGCATTCCTAATAGCATCAACAGCCTTAAGGCTG
>CALGIR010000021.1 GCA_937915475.1 uncultured Bacteroidales bacterium | reverse complement strand
GAGAATATAAATATCGCTTCAATATAGGATTCTGTTTTATTACCTTGTCGAAATTATCGAGATATCCTATATTGAAGCGATATTTGTATTCTCCTTTTCTGGCGGCTTCAAGAACATCGGTGTTTAGATCGGATGCAAAGATCTTGGCTTTTTCCAGCAGTCCCATCTCGTTTAGCAAAATCATCATTGAGTAAACCTCTTGACCTGTAGAGCAGCCAGCATGCCAAATGTTAATGTTCTTGTTGTTTTTAAAGCGTGGCAAAATCCGTGAACGAAGCACATGCCATATTTGTGGATCGCGAAAGAGCTCAGTGGTGTTTACTGTAATTTCTTTAACGATTCGCTCAGTAAACTCTGCATTTGTTTTTATTGAGGTTATAAGCCCTGCAAGATCGAGGTTGAAATCAGATAGGACTTTTTGCAGTCTGCGTTTTAACGACTTATCAGAATACTCGCTAAAGTCGTATTTTGATGAGTTTTTTAAAGTGTTCACGAAATATTGTAAATCCTGATCTGTTACAACCATAAATAATGATATTACTAAACCCAGTTTTTCTGCTTTTGCCCCACGTTTGGCAATAATATATTAATACGAATAAATAGTCCACTTTGTTACTTTGTAAAATGGACTATTTATTCGGAATAAGCCTCTTCGCTCGTTTATAGAATTATCCTACTTTAACTCGTTAAAAATATAAATAGTTATCTAAATAGCAAAGGATATGAAGTGTTTTAATAATATTCTTTTGAGAGTCTGTTAAAAGATATTAGTAACCTCTTCGCATTGGGTAACTTTCTTCTAGTTATGATTTAGTGCAGGGTACAGGAGCCTATATAATTAGGCATAAAAAAAGGGGCTAGGCCCCTTTTTAACTTATATGCAGTGTTTGTTTTAATCGTTAACTCTCTGCCTGTCGAGCACAGCGTATATGGAATTATTGCTTATGTATTCGGGAACAATTTCTTTCATTTTCGCAACAAGTTCAAATACGTTGGCATCAATAATTAGGTGGGTAAGGTCATCAAAGCTTTTGTCGATAAACTCTTTTTTGTAATCCCTTACTTTTGCTTTTAAAATTTTGGGATGATAGGTAGGTAGCGTATTTTCTTGGTTGTTAAGGAGTTCTTCGAATAGCTTTTCGCCTGGACGAAGTCCAATTTCTTTAATTTTTATATCTTTGTTAAGTACTAGGCCCGACAACTTGATCATTTTACAGGCTAAATCGTAAATCTTCACAGGGTGTCCCATATCAAACACAAAAATTTCGCCACCGTTACCCATAGCACCTGCCTCGAGAACCAGATTACATGCTTCGGGAATGGTCATAAAAAAGCGTGTAATTTCTTTGTGGGTTACCGTTACGGGTCCTCCATTATCAATTTGCTTCCGAAAAAGAGGTACTACCGAACCGTTTGAGTCAAGAACGTTGCCAAATCGAGTGGTTATAAACTGGGTAACATTGTTGCTTAACGCCTGCGTGTATATTTCTGCAATTCGTTTTGAGGCGCCCATTACATTGGTAGGGTTAACGGCCTTATCGGTTGAAATCATTACGAATTTTTTAACCTCATGCTTTACTGCTAAATCGGCTAAGTTTCGTGTGCCAAAAACGTTAACCAGCAACGACTCATAAGGATTGTTCTCCATTAAGGGAACATGCTTGTATGCTGCGGCGTGGAATATTATGTCGGGTTTGTAAAGTTCAAATACTTGATTAATACGGAACCTATCCTTTATGTTGGCAATAACGTATTGAGCCAAATGGCTATAGGGGGCTAGTTCCTCGGAATTATTTATCTCGGTTTGTAAATCATAAATTGCCGATTCGGCCTGATCGAGAAGAATTAACTCAGCCGGACGGTAGGTTAGAATTTGCCTTACAAGCCCCGCTCCAATTGACCCTGCAGCTCCAGTAATTAGTACAGATTTACCATATATGTACCTTGACACTGTACTGCTGTCCATTTTTATGGGTTCGCGCTGCAGCAACTCTTCAATTTTAACCTTACGGATTTGCTCTGAACTTAGCTGTCCGTTAATCCATTTATCAATGGCAGGTACAACCTTTACCTCTAGGTTTAGTTCAAGTGCTTCTTCAACTATAGAACGCTGCTTGTCTATATTAATGTTTTGAATAGAAATTATTAGCTGATCAACGCCAACTCTACCTATATACTCAGCATTTAATCCTTGCTCGGGTGGGAGAATACGAATCCCTTCTAGCATCTTGCCAATTTTTCCATGATTTTCATCAATAAAGGCCACTACATTGTGTGAGGTGTAAATATCTTGGAGCAGCGCGTTTCGGGTAAGAATACCGGATGCTCCCGCTCCATATATTAAAACATTTTTATTGTCCTTTTTACGCGAGCCAATAATTACATGATAGGTTGTTTTAACAATTATACGTGCACCCATCATAAAAAAGTATGCCAGCAGGAAGTGGATTATGAGAACTCCAATCGAGATTCCGTCAACTAACTCAATATTTTTTAACCTAAAGCCTAATGATACTAGCAAGATAATTGTAAAGGCTGCGCCATTTGCCTGAAGAATTTTTAGGGTGTCGGTAAAACCGGTATGCCGTATTATGCCAGTGTATGATCTAAATATTACAAAACTAACGGAGTAGACGTATGTTATAATAATAGCCTGTACCGAAATGCTCGTGATGTCTATTAGTGCCAGATTAAGGTTAACTCTTATGGCGTATGCAATGAAATAGGAAAAAAAGACAATCAGCACATCGAAAGCGAAAACGTACCAACTGGGCACGAAACGGTGAGAGAACTTTTTTATAATCCCACGTATCCATTTTTCATTAACTAAGAATAAACCCATTTTCAGCGGTTTTTATTGTTAACACAAACCTAAACTTAATTTTTCAAGAAATTAACTGATCAGATTTGGTTTCTGCTGTGTAACTATGTAAAAGTAACAAGTTAAGTTAGAGATATCAAATTTTGTACCAATTAGCTGTTTTGTTTCTGGCTGTTGGCGTTTGGCTGTTGGCGTTTGGCTGTTGGCGTTTGGCTATTGGCTATAGGCCATTTATTTTCTTGCTAAAGGCTAAAGGCTAAAGGCTAACGGCTAAAGGCTAAGGGCCAAACGCTAATGGCCAAAAGTTTTTCTCTTAGATATTCCACGATAACCCTAACATTATGCCCGCATTGTTAAATAACTGTCCTTTGTCTACGGCAAGGGTTGAGTGAAAAGTAATATTTTCAACATTTTTTATGGTCCAGCTGGTTTCGAGCATAAAGTACCACTGTTTTTGTGCTGGGTTAAAGAAGTAGTCCTCCTGATTTAGATTTGGATCCAAACTACCCCATAGTTGACCCATGTTAAGCCCAGTATAGGTGCCATAGTACTTTACGTAGGAAGCAAATAGTTTGTATGATAGGTTACTGGCAACCTCGCCTTTAACCGCAAAATGGTGCGCAATGTTTCTGTTGCTGACAAATAGCACAGAGCTACTCATTATTTCAGGATCATATTTATCGAGCTGCTTTTGGGTCATAAAAAATGGGGTTCCAAGAGACATTCCAAGGTATGAGTGCCCCGACCTGTACATGCCGTTATTATAGTAGTTATCGCGCCCACCGTAGGGGTATCCACAGTTGGGTTGATCGCAAAACCAAGGTTGATCACCTTCGTGTGGATCCGATAGTCCAGGTCCGCTTTGATGCATTGTGTATAGAAACTCATAGAGTATTTCGGTTACCACTCGTGTTGGGAACGGATCTTTTACAGCCAAACCCCAAAGCCCATCCAACTTGTTTCGGTAGGTTTGCCCTGATCGGTCGGTAAAAGGATGTTGGTAGTATGCATGTAGATTTGATCGACCAATTTTAGTTTTTACTCCCCAGTCAAATACTCCTGTATGAAAACCCAGTGCATTAACCTCGTTTGCTGGCGATCCCTCGGGACCCTCCTTGGCTACCATAACCCTTAAAAAATCGGAAAGCGAAGCGGGTAACTTACCATGGATAGGTGAATTGCCTCCCCAAATTGCGATATGGGTAAGTCCCCAGTAGGCGTTAATGCCAATGTCGCCACCCGCCTGAATATGGAATGATTTATCGTGAAAATAGGCATCCTTTACATACCTGGAGTTATCGAGCCAGCCATGGGCAAAATGACCACGAAACTCAAGCAACCCTGCCGTGAAAGGGACATTATAAAAATTGGGGACGGATAACACAATTCGGGGAATTGGTATTGAGTTATTGCTTATGGCCAAGGATCCCGATGATAGATCGCTTAAAGTTATACCATAGCTCGTTTGCTTACGACCCGCCTCAAAATGTATAAACCCCAGTTTAGCTTCCACATAGCCCTGCTGAATATATGCCGATGAGTTGGAAGATGCCCTTGCAACCAGATCGATACCGCCGCCTATACTAAAAAGTTTCTCGTTGTTTATGCGGTAACTAGTGGACAGTAGCGTAAGCCCATTGGCACTGGCATCATCAAACATACCCCAGCGGTTGTGGGTTAGCCAAAAACTTTGATCTTTAGTGGTTCCAACGGTTGATATGGCGGATATGTTGGCGTTGAATTTTAGTGTGTCTTTTTGAGCAAAAAGGGTGGGAGAGAGTAGGAGACAGAGTAGGAGAGTTGTTGGAAATTTCATGTGGGGAATTGAGTTATTATTTATTAGTGAGGAGTAAGGAGTGAGCAGTAAGCAGTGAGGAGTAAGCAGTTATTTATTTGTTTTTTACGAATTTAATTAAACCGATTAGCATTTTTCTTATTTCTATTAAGTTACCCATTACCAATTCAAAATCTTTTTCTGAAAGGTATTTTAGGTTATTTGCAATAATAAGTTGTGTCTCTAATTCGGATAAACTGCCTAAACTGATATATAGAAATTGTGTGTATTCTTTATTCCCTTGCCTAGCGCTTCCTTCAGCAATATTAGATGGAATGGATACAGCCGACCTTCTAATTTGATTCGTAATGCCATAAACCTCTTCTTTCGGAAATTCTTTGGTAGTACGATATATTGAAGTAACTAATGAAATACTCTTTTTCCAAACATCTAAATCTCTATGTGTTTTAATTTCATTCATCTTTCACCATTTTTATTTGTCACTTAGAGTAGTTAGCAGTAAGAAGTTATCAGTGAACTGTTATGATTTGCAATCCTTATGCCGCAACTCCCTGCTTACTGCTCACTTCTCACTGTTTACTGCTCACCGCTTACTGTTCACTGTTACTGTTTTTTCTCCACAGATTCCGCAGAGTTACACAAATTGTTTTAGCGTTTTGCCGTTTTGTGGCGTACAATCGGTTTCGCATACTTTCAACTAGAAACTCGTAACCCGCAACTCACTGTTTACTGCTCACTGCTTACTGCTCACTGTTTACTGCTCACCGTTTACTGCTCTTTTGTCCACAGACCTGTCTGCCGACCAGGCAGGTTACATAGATTAGCACAGATTGTGTTGGTGTTTGCCGTTTTGCTGTTTATTGGAACACTGATGACACTGATTGGACTGGTTTACGCTGTTTTTTGTCCGCAGATTACACCGATTAGTGCAGATTGTGGTTTTTTGGTTTCGGATTATGCAAAGACAAATCGGGTGGGCACACTTTTCACTTTTAGTTCTTAGTTCTTCACTATCTGCTCACTGCTCACTGTTTACTGCTTACCGCTCACTGTTTCAATTTAATGATTTAACCATTTCGGGAAAGCTAAGTATCTTTTTACTATTCCGCTTTTCAAAAACCAGGTGCTCAAAATCTTTCACCTTATGATTTAAATCGACTTTTGTAAGGTGTTCTTCAAGTGCTTTTTTCAGTTCACTCATATTCTTAATGCCCACTTTTTGCTGTAGAAAACCAAAATCGGGGAGAGTTTGACCAAGAAGAAAAATAGCATCGTAAAAGTCTCTGCCTTTTGAACGGTTGAGAAGCGCAGATATCTTCATTGCGCAAAGAATTTCATCGGGTGGTACTGGTATACTGAAGAAAAAACCGCAAGATTGTACCATGGCAAGTTTCGGTTTGTATAAATAATTCTGGTCTTCCGCTTCAATTTTTATAAGAAACCGTTCCTCTCTATGGCCAGAAAGGTTCAGATCAAAAAGAAATTCGGGAAAGTAAATATTACGCCTATAGGCCGATAGGTTTGCTTGGTTTTTCTCTTTGATTACTGCATTTATTCCAAACCTCTGAAGGAATAGGAGTACGGAATCGGTCATTTTATTGAAGTCAACTAGTGTAAGGTTCTTACAATCGAAATCCAAATCTTCAGAAAAACGATCGATACCCTTTACTAATCGGAGATTGGTACCACCAATAAATGTTATTTTTTGAATATATTTTGAGGAGGAGAGAAAGTCAAGAATTAAAAGTAGAATATACTCCTTAATCAAATATTTTCTATGTGCAGGATTCTCTCTGAGGTATGGAGGGAAAAAAGAAAAAACCTGTTCTGTATTAATCATTATTTAGGGTTTTTGTAAGGGCATCAACAATGCTTTGCAATCGTTTATTTTGGAATGATTTAGCGTAGCTCTGCAATCTTACGACGCTAATTAGCTCTTCCAAAAGATTTTCATCGATACGTAAGGCTTCAAAATCTTGCCAGGTTATATAGTAAGGATTGAGATAAAGAAGATCGAGCAGAGCTTTCTCGGGTTGCGCCATAAGCATATACAAACCATTTTTGTAGGGTTTTGCCTCAAACCCAAACATAAGAGAGGGTTGGATATTTTGATATGTATAAGTCCCAAACTGATTTTCGAATTGTGCTGTTTTAAGACTAGATACGTTGGTGATTTGAACAACGGCCTCGGGGATTAAACCATAGAAGGCGAGGGCTGTATGTGTGCTTATATACGATGGTTTATACATTCTATTGGCAAAGTACATGTAATAAAACGATTCTTGCTTGTACTCGGGGAATGTATATAGGCCGTTTTTTAGTTTTATAACATACTCTTTTTTTAACCAGTTGGTTAGGTTGTTTTTATTAAAATCAGGATGCAAAGCATATACCTGATGGGGACTAAAGCAGATTAGAGGAAAGAATTGCGCCCTGAAATCAGTGTAGTTCATTTCTTTTTTTATACAAATATAGGGAAAAATAGAAACGAAAAGGTATTATTTGTAAACATTTTGGTGTTAACTTTTGGTTTAATCATTTATTTCTGAGTGCAATTTATGGGGGGGGAGTAGAGCATTACGCTAAATAGCATTATGCAGATGTGCGTAAAAAGTTTTTGATTTGCAAGTTTTGTGTTTTGCGTTTGGCTGTTGGTTGTTAGCTGTTGGCTATTGGTTTGCTAAGGGCTAACAGCAAAAGGCTAAAGGCTGTTTTTTTGCTAAAGGCTAAGAGCTAATGGCCAAAGGCTATTTTATACTGTTTTTTGTTCACAGATTACGTAGATTTACACAAATTGTTTTGGCGTTTTACGTACTACGTTCGGCGTTTTGCTGTTTATTGGAACACTGATGACACAGATTTTACTGATTTACGCTGTTTTTTTGTCCGCAGATTACACAGATTAGCGCAGATTGTTTGTTTTTGTTCACTGATTACACCGATTAGTGCAGATTGTGGTTTTTTGGTTTCGGATTTTGCAAAGACAAATCGGGTGGGCACACTTTTCACTATTAGTTCTTAGTTCTTCACTATCTGCTCACTGCTCACCGCTTACTGTCCACTGTTTACTGCTCACTCTTCACCCTATCCCCCTGCCCTTTACCCCCAACTGTAGCAAAAATGTACTTAAAATATTTACCCACGGTTAGGTCTTTAATCATTTCGGCATCTATTTCTGCCAGTTTAGCGGGTGTGGACATATCTATTTCATTTATCTGTGCCAAACCTGTAATGCCAGGAACTGCATTGTAAACCCCTCTTTTATCTCTCTCCTCTATCAGCTCTGTTTGATTGAATAGATTAGGACGAGGTCCTACCAAACTCATATCGCCTTTAAGTACATTTACCAGTTGTGGTAGCTCATCTAACTTGGTTTTTCTTAAGAAACCACCAAATTTTGTTATTGAGGATTGACTCGCCAGATGCGAAGCCACAGATTTTGTGCTCACATCCATTGTGCGAAACTTGTACAAGTTAAAAGGCTTCTTGTGCTTACCCACACGTTCTTGTATAAAAATAGGTTTACCCGTATCGAATAAACCTATAATGTAAAGAACAAGACCAATAGGCCATATTATTAAAAGACCCACAAATGAAAATATAAAGTCGAATAAACGGATCATTGTTCTTGGTTTTTAAAGCTATTAATGGTTTTTATAATTCCATCTTCCGCTGTTGTAGGAAGACTATCTATTTCTAATGCCTTTTTAATTTTCTCGTTGGACACGATATAGTTCTCTGTTAGTTTATTTAATCTTTCGGTGTTGATGGGTAGATGTAGAATATCCCCTGTTTTAGCTAGTAGGTTTACTAGGCCTTTGGGTGTGTTTATTATTCTAGGTTTACGTTGTAAAGAAGTTGCAATTAGTGAAAAAAGTTTGTTTGTAGAGATTGGATCATCATCTGATACCTGATATATGCCCGATTTAATGTTTTTCTCTATTAGTTGTCTTAATATAAAAGCCAAGTTATCAATTGATAAAAAGGAGCGTTTATTCTCAAATGCTCCCAGAGGCCAAGGCATTCCTTTTTTTACAATGCTGTATAGTAAGTTAAGATTTCCTTTATTGCCAGGCCCATGTATCATGCAGGGACGGAGGATGTAAACCTTTTTATTTTTGGGTAAAGTTTTGCTTAATATATAGCGTTCTGCCTCTAGTTTCGATTGTCCGTAGGGTGTTTGTGGGTTAGGTTCAACACCCTCAGTAAGAAACTCACCATTAACACTATCAGCAATTGCTTTTACGGAGCTGAAAAAGATAAACTTTTCTGCTTTCGATTCTAAAAAGTAATCGAATATTGTTTTTGTAAGTCCTGTATTAATATCAAAGTAACTTTGTGGGTCTGATGTGTTTTTGGTATCGTGTGCCTTGCCGGCTAGGTGGATTATGGTATTGACAGGAGGAAGTTGTTCTAAGTCTTCCCAAGAATAAATAGAGGAGGGTGGAAACACACCTTTAGTTGTGATATCTAGACCTAATAAATTAAAATCTTTATGCATGTTAGCGTAAAGATTAGAGCCTATAAAGCCGGAGGAGCCTGTGATTAGTATATTCATTTCTTATTGTCTTTCAGAATCAATTCTAAATTATCCATACACTTGTTTTTATCAAAATGTGAGGCATAGTATATTTTTGCGTTTTCTCCCATTTTAGTACTAGCCTCGACATTAATTGTATTCAACTCTAAAATATTTTTCGCTAATGTCTTGTAATCCCCAGCAGACGAAACAAACCCTGATTTAGACTCCTTGATAATCTCATTGCCTTCTCCATTCAACATGGTTAATATTGGTTTACCAACAGACATATATGCTTGTATTTTTGCAGGAACAGTAACATTAAATATAATTTCATCTTTCAACGTAACAAGAAGAGCATCAGACCTATTAAAAAAAGTCTTCATGGATTCAATAGGAAATCTTCCTAAAAGATGAACATTGTCTACCAAACCCTTTTCAATAATATAATTTTCCATCCATAATTTCATTCTACCATCACCCACTATTATAAAGTGAATATCTTTTTTATGTTTCAATTCATTTGCAGCTTTCAAAACAGAACTCATATCTTGCGCCTCACCAATATTACCAGCAAACAAGACCTTAAATCCTTTGGGTAATTCAGGTATATCATAATTATCAATACCATTCGCAATGGTATCTTCCGACCAGTTAGGAAAATATTCTATTTTATTTTCATAATCGCCCTTCTCTAATATAGATTTCCTAAAACCATTCGAGCTTATTAAAATCTTGTCTGAGTTATTGTAAATGTATTTTACAATTTTACCGAAAAATCTATGCACAAATCTATTATCAATCCCGCCAGCAAATTGCAGACTTTCAGGCCATAAATCCAACACCCAAAAGTATAATGGAACCTTTTGAATTTTTTTCACAACTATTGCTGGGAACCCTTGTGTTATTGGTGAAGGCTCATGTACAATTATATAATCAAATTTTTTTTGAAATGCTAAAAAGAAAGCCCTAATTGATGCGAAAAAGGCCCAACTAAAATAATTTAAAAATAAGCGAACCCCGTTTGCTTTACCCCTTGGGATTAGTAGGGAACGAATAATATCGACACCATTGATAGTTTCTTTTCGTCTTTTAAAAACACCCCATCCTTTATATATTTTACCTCCAGGATAGTTAGGTAAACCTGTAAGAACAGTAATACTATACCCCCTCTTAGTAAGGTCAAAAGCAATATCATTACTTTTAAAGTTCTCAGGATAAAAATATTGTGTTACTAAAAGTACTCTCATACCTCTTCACTCCACACCGTTCTTTTCACATAATCAGTATAACTCAAAATTATACGTACCACTTTCTCCGATACATTGGGCATAGAGTAGTCTGCTACCTCACGGAAATTGCGATTTACTCCAACTTCTTGGCGGAGTACTTGCGTTAACCCTTGCATTATTCGTTCTGGTGATAGGCCAACCATCATAACTGATGCTTCTTCCATTGCTTCGGGGCGTTCGTGTGCTTGGCGTATATTGAGAGCTCTAAAGTTTAAAATTGATGACTCTTCTGATATTGTACCCGAATCGGACAGTACAGCGTACGATCGCATTTGCAGTGCATTGTAATCATGAAAGCCTAATGGTTTAAGAAATTGTATCTCGGGTCGCACTACCACCTGCATTTTGTCAATCATATTGCGCGTGCGAGGATGGGTGGATACAATAATTGGCATTTTGTATCGGTCTGCAATCGCGTTCAACGATTCAATTAACCCTTTGAAGTTTTTCTCCGAGTTGATGTTTTCTTCCCTGTGCGCCGATACAACAAAAAATTTTCCTTGCTCTAGCTTTAATTTATTCAAAACACCAGATGCCTCAATTTGTGGTAAATAGTGGTGTAACACCTCATACATGGGTGAGCCAGTTTTGATTATTCGGTCGGCAGGCAGTCCTTCACGCAATAAATATTCACGTGCAATGCTTGAATAGGTTAGGTTGATATCCGATGTATGATCCACAATCTTACGATTGGTTTCCTCAGGCACTCGCTGGTCAAAACATCTGTTGCCTGCCTCCATATGGAAGATGGGTATCTTGCGTTTTTTTGCTGCAATAGCACACAAGCAGGAATTTGTGTCGCCAAGAACTAAAAATGCATCGGGATTTACCTCTTCTAATACTGGGTCTATGTTAATCAAGATCTGACCAGCAGTAATGGTGGCATTTTTCCCGGCTGCATTCAAAAAATAATCTGGTTTACGCAATCCTAAGTCTTCAAAAAATATTTGGTTTAGCTCGTAGTCATAGTTTTGTCCAGTATGAACAAGGATATGCTCGATTGCATCGGAATTATCTAGTGCTACGAGAACACGGGATAAACGAATAATTTCGGGGCGAGTGCCTACTACGGTTAGGACTTTTAGTTTGGTGATTGGTGATTGGTGATTTGTGATTGGTGATTTGTGATTGGTTGGTGGTATGTGATTTGACATAAGAGTAAATTTTAATTTTTGACATGTTTAATAAGACCCTGGAGCATTCTAGAGATTGAGTTTAACTCATTTATCAATTCCTGTGCATTTTCTTCAGAAATAAAACCAAGCATTTTTGATATTATTAACTGAGTTTCAAGTTCAGATCCACTTCCTAGGGCAATGTATAGAAATTGAATGAATTCTTTATTATGGTTTCGAGCTGCACCTTCTGCTATATTTGAAGGAATTGAGACAGCGGTTCGGCGGATTTGTGAAGTTAGTCCATATAGTTCTTCCTTAGGGAATGAAGACGTTGTTTTATAGATTGATGCTACTAGCTCAATTGCTTTCTTCCATACATCTAAATCTTTATGTGTTTTCATAACTATCAGCAGTTTGTTCTTTACTATTCACTATTCACCAATCACAAATTACCTTTTATTAGACCTTTTCAAAATAAGTATCCGGATTCTGTGCATCAAACACCTCATTGACCCACATAACCGTTACCATATCATCATTTCCCAAATTCTCAATGTTATGTGTATATCCCACGGGAATATCAAGCACTTCGAGTTTTTTGCCAGAAACATGATATTCAATTATCTCAGATGGTTCATCAGTTTTTCTAAAGCGAATTACTCCATTACCTGATACCACCAAGAATTTCTCATTCTTGGTATGGTGCCAATGATTTCCTTTTGTTATTCCGGGTTTGGAGATATTTATGGATACCTGGCCTCTGTCGGGTGATTTCAAAAACTCTGTGAATGAACCACGTTCATCCACGTTCATTTTTAAGGGATAAGAGAAACTATCCTCGGGCAAATAGCTGAGATAGGTGGAGTATAGTTTTTTTGTAATTGGACTGGATAAGTCAGGCACTTTTAACGTTTTACGACTTTCTTTAAAAGAGTGAATTAAGTCGACGATTTCTCCCAGATTTATTTTGTGCTCGGCTGGTACCTTGCAGTAGCCCCCAACTGTGTTAGGGTTATTTGTTAAACATCTGGTGAGTTCCTGAACCACATCGTCAATGTACACTAAGGTCATTTGTGCGTTTGCATCATTCACTTGTATGGGCATATCCCGAGCTATGTTGTGGCAGAAAGTAGCCACTGCACTGTTGTAGTTGGGGCGGCACCATTTACCAAAAACATTTGGGAAGCGATAGACATAAACATTTGCTCCAGTTTCTTTTCCATATTTAAATAGCAAATCCTCTCCAGCTTTTTTAGATGCACCATACAGATTGTCTAATTCTGCCTGTATGGAAGACGAGAGCATGATGGGGCAGCTGTTATTGTGCTTTTTGAGAGTGTCAAGTAACTGACTAGTAAAGCCAAAATTACCTTCCATAAATTCGCTTTGCTCTTTGGGTCGGTTAATGCCAGCTAAGTGAAACACAAAATCGGCTTCTTTGCAATAAATATCTAAAAGATTAGGTTCGCTATCAATATCAAATTCGAAAAGTGTTATATCCGAACCCAATGTTGCATGCTTTGCTTTTCCTTGCTGTATGTTTTTTAATTCAGCAATAAGGTTTTTCCCTATAAATCCTTTTGCACCAGTTATCAGTATTTTTGTCATTATTTTTAAACCCTTAATTACCTCCTTTTTAATCACCAATCGCCAATCACTAATCACCAATCACTAATCACTAATCTCTGTCCAAGTCCTTTCTAATCATTTCCAATTTCAACAACAACTCTTTCATTTCTTCCAAATTCAAACGATGAGTATTATGCGAATGATAATCTTCTACTTTAGATATATCTTCTTGTCCTTTTGAGAAATACTTATCATAATTCAAATCCCTAGCATCGGCAGGTATTCGGAAATAATTACCCATATCTTCTGATCGGAACATCTCTTCGCGAGTTACCAACGTTTCATATAGTTTCTCGCCATGACGTGTACCAATAACCTTTATGGAGGTATCTGTTTTATATAGTTCTCTTAGCGCATTTGCCAATACTTCTAAGGTTGCAGCCGGAGCTTTTTGCACGAATAAGTCGCCACTATTCCCATTTTCAAAAGCATACAGAACCAAATCAACTGCATCTTCAAGAGTCATCATATAGCGTGTCATATTGCTATCGGTGATGGTAATGTCTTTGTTTGCCCTCATTTGATCAATCCATAAGGGGATAACTGAGCCACGGCTGGCCATAACGTTTCCGTAGCGGGTACAGCAAATAGTTGTGGTTGCATTATCACCAAGTGAACGTGCTTTGGCTATGGCCACCTTCTCCATCATCGCTTTGCTAATACCCATGGCATTTATTGGATAAGCGGCTTTGTCGGTACTAAGAACAATTACCTTTTGTACACCATGCTCATCAGCTGAGTCCAACACATTTTGAGTGCCTAATACATTGGTTTTTACTGCCTCAATTGGGAAGAATTCACACGAAGGCACCTGTTTCAATGCGGCAGCATGAAACACGTAGTCAACTCCACGCATGGCATTGTCTATACTTCGTTTATCCCTAACATCGCCAATGTAGTATTTTACTTTGGGGTTTTGTAATTGATGACGCATATCGTCTTGTTTCTTCTCATCTCTACTGAATACGCGTATTTCATGAATGTCGGTATCAATAAAACGAGTTAATACAGCATTGCCAAAAGATCCAGTACCTCCAGTAATTAGTAAGGTTTTGTTTTTAAACATAGTTCAATAGTTGGTTTTATAATTAACATAAAGTCCAGTCGCTAGGAATTTGATTTGGATCAATTGCATTTAACATTGATTGATATTCCATTTGTTCTTCTATGCTGCTGAACCGAGGCTTTATTTTTTTCGCCGGAACCCCTCCATATACAAAATAAGCCTCTACATTTTTAGTCACAACTGATCCTGCTGCAATAATGGCTCCATCTCCAATTTTAATTCCCGTCATTACTATAGAAAAAGCTCCAATCCAAACATCTTTACCAATAATTGTTTCTCTTACTGTTTTCCTGCCTGAAAAAATTATAGGTCTATCTAATAATTTGAATTCATGGTCGTCACCTATAATTGATACATTATTTGCGAGCATAGAGAATGCTCCTATTGTGACATTAGGGTAAATAATACATCTTTTACCTATAAAGCAATATGGCTCGGTTTTTAAATCCCTTGAAATATTAGATTTTCCACCAAAATAGATGGGATGTGAAACATCACGTAGTCCATATTTTTTTGTAAAAAAAAGAGATTTTGAAAATCTATATATGTTCAATAACTTCTTTTTCATTTTCGTTTGATTTTTTATCTAAAAACAGGAATAGTAAATAAAAAAGTAATGGATCTAACGGACCATGAAAAGATGTTGAATCAACCAATGATCTTAATAGCAAGCAAATAAGTAGTGATAGGTATATATAATTCTTTTCCCGAATAAAAAAACATGATGTTTTTATTAATAAAAAACTCAAGCATAAAACCCCTAATAACCCGTAATATATGTGCAGCCGGATGATTGAATTATGTGGGTTTAAATCTAATGCAACGATACTTTGCACTTCCTTAAGCGGTGCACCAGTAAGTATATACAAAAAACTTTCTTTCATTTTTGCAATATATTCGGTGTTTACACCAGAGCGTGCACTATCTTCTATTCCATAATTTACAAAACGCACTAATCCACTATTTAAAAGATCGGAAAATAGAAAGATATATATTAAATAGACTACAATTAAGAGTAGCGAAACAAAATACACTCTGTATTTTTTGTATTTTTTATCGATTAAAATTACTGAAAGTAACAAAAGAGTAAATACAATTATACCACTGCGTCCTGTTGCCCAAATAGATAAAACTAATGAAGAGATAAGTAGTATCAGGGATATTTTTTTATTGTTCTGATGAGCAGATATAATATGATATGATGCAGCAATAAGCAAAACAACGGATATGAAGTTTCTGCTAATAGAGAAAATCTCTGTTGGATTAGTTCCTTTTACAATATGAAATCCAAAAAACAATAAAAGAATTATATAGCACCACTTATAGATTGGATAGCTTAACCTAATTATGAAAGGAATAAAAGCTATACCTATGTAACTAAAGAGCAGTATGACATCTTGGATTCTATAATTGTCGGTAATTAAAGAACTTAATAGAGCATTTAACACACCGATATAGATAATAAAGAACATCCATTTAATTATGTTCGCTTTATTACTTTTGCTAATAAGGGAAATAATCAATGCAACGTAACCTAAACCAATGTATAAGATAGTTGCTACATTACTTAAACTTGCAGAATAAAACTTCAATATAATTAAGAAGAAGAATACTGGAATGATTAATTGTAGTATAGTTTCTTTCCTGATCATTTATTTTAAAACATCTGAGATATTCTTTTTCTGATATGCATCCAGCAGACTATTTGGAGTTAAATTAATAACACTAATATTTTTTTTGCTAGCTTTTTTAGATATAATATAGTGAAAGTTTGTTGTTAAAGCGTAGTATTTCAATAAGAACCCTAGCCTGTTTTGTGCTAATGGTTTGTTCTTATCATCATCATAGCAATGAACTTCTACTGGATGAGCAAAAGCATTATAGTCGGCTCCTAGCAAATAAATTTCTTTAAACCCTAAGAACATCGCAGTTTTAATACATTCACTAACTACATTAAATGTTATATGCGCATTTTGGGTTAAATCATAAGCGAAGTTTTTTATAGGATATAACTTAGAATATGATTTAATGGTTTTATTAATAATGTTTTCTTCTTTTACTACTTTACCCCCATTTTGATTAGTTAGAAAAATAGTGTCAGGAAATTTTTCTGCAATTTTTTTAAAAACAAATCTGTATCTTGAAAAAAAAAGATTATCAAATAAAGCGTAGTAAGTTGGGTGAATAATATTCAGTACGTCTGATTTATATAAAAAATTTACTCCAAATGTCACTTCTTTTTTCAGAAACTGTTGTTGTTCTTCGGTTAAGGTTTTTAAAGAGGGCCCTGCTCCTAGTATAAAGCACCTTTGTCCTTTATGTAAATCTTTGTAACAAGAGTTTCTCTTTAGTTCTCTTTTAAGTTTGAATTTAAAGAAGAAAATTGCTTGCGACATTAAATTAAATGCCCTGTAAAAAAAACTATCTAGTTTTTCTTTTTTTTCGAAAAGGCTCATATCTATATGTTTATAAAGTTAGGATTGTTTGTTGCTTCTTTTGCTATAGTTTTTATTTTTGTTGCCTGTTTGAGATGGTCTACCTTGACTGGACAGATTTTAACTTAAACACAGTTCTTTTCTTACTTTTTTAGATATCAATAAATTCAGGTTTGATTACTATGGTTTTTGCAATGTTTTTAATTTGCACTAATGTTTTATAGTTAAGTGCTATAAATAAAACCACTGGAATAATAAAAAACCATTCATTTATAGAGAGGAATATAAAACAAATATTCAAGATATATGGAAGAATGAGTTTAATCGGATAAATATCTTTTAAAACTTCAAAAGTAGAAAGGTTTAAATTTACTAGTTTTCGCCCCATTCTACCTAAAATAAATACATAAATAAAGTAAGACACCATTGTTGCTGTAATTACAAATGAAAATGGGACATGAAATACTGCAGACAGGACAAAGGCAATTATTATATTAATAATGAGTGATAGGAATGACAAATGGCTTAATTTTTTTTCTTTATTTTTAGCTATTAACAGTCCAGAATAACCAAATGAGTTAGTGTATAAAACTACGGTTAGAGCAATTAGTTTAAACGCGTTTGCCGATTGGTTATACTGTGGAAACAAAAGTATAAATAAAGGGAAAAATAGTATGGCAAAGTGAACTAACAAATGTGATGTTGTTATATACGCATCGCGTAGTTGGTTTAATAGTTCAACAACTTTCTCATTTGAAGCACAAGCCAGTCGGTTTAGTAGTTTTGGGAATATAAGAAATGAAAATGATTGTAGTAGCAATAGTACCGTATTTGCCAAAGCAAATGCAAATGTAAAGTAACCAAATTCTTCAACACTATAATAGAAACTTACAAAAGAACGGGTTGAAATAACAATAAAATAAAAAGATGTATTGTAAATAAACAGATGCCATCCTTTTACCTGTATCGATTTAGCCAAACGACCAATAAAAAGAGGTTTTAGTTTCACTGGACTTTTTAATATGTATAGGCATAAGGATACTGAAAATGCCAGCAAATTTGCTCCAACCAATGCCCATATTAAATTTTCACCTTTAAAGCACAGAATGGCTATTAGCATCAAAACAGGAAAGGCCGATTGATTGATGGCAATTTCCATGATCTTACCATAAACCCTGAAAACAACAGCAAATAAAGAGTTGTAATAAGCCAAAACACCTATTCCTGCTACTGCTAGGGCATAAGTTGAAAAGTTGTATTTACTCCCTATATTTAAATGAAATATTTTGTTAGTTAAAAAAAATAAGATTACTACAATTGAAAGGACTGCAAGCATAGTTAATGCTGTTCCTATAACTTTTTGAACATACCACTCCTTTTTTTTATGAATGGATATTATTGCATTTACAGAATGAGATATTCCAAAGTTTATTTGATTCAAGTATTGGATAATTAGGGTTATAAATCCCCAAATTCCCAAATAATAAGGGCCAAGGTAAACTGCAATAAATAGAGAATTGACAAATTGAACGAGATATGTAGCGTAGCGGCTAAAAACGTAATGTAACACCTTGTTTTTAACCACTTTTTTAAGAAGATGAGAATGCTTAGACATTTTTATTTAATAAGATTATGGGAAAGAGGTTCTCCCTTTCTATAATCTTTATCGGTTATTCTTCCTACAACCTCATTATAGAACTTTGGGTGCAATCCAATCCCTGGCCTAATAGACCTAACATTATCTTCAGTTAAAGTTTCCCCAGCTTTAATGTCTTTTACAGCAAACAATGATCTTCTTCTGTTATTATCTTCCTCGCTTACCTTATAGGTTACTTCCCCTAATGACTTCTCTACATTTCTAATTGTATCAACCATTTCTTTAAATTCGTTTGGCTCCATCGAGAAAGCCGAGTCGGGACCACCTAAGGATCTATCCAGAACAAAGTGCTTTTCTACTATCTCTGCTCCCAATGAAACTGCTACGGTTGGAACCAAAGAGCCCATTGTATGATCCGATAAACCAACTTTCACTCCAAATCGTTTTTTCATATCTATCATAGTTCGAAGATTAGCTTGAACTATGGAAGCAGGATATTGCGAGGTGCATTTTAATAATGTTACATCATTATTTCCAACCTTACGACATGCTTCTAATGCAAGTTCAATGTCTTTTATATCAGCAAGACCAGTAGAAATAATCATAGGCTTACCCTTTGAGGCAGCATATCCTATAAGATTTACATCTGTTATTTCGGGAGAAGCTATTTTATAAATTGGATTATCTATTTTTTCTAAAAAATCCACAGCCTCTAAATCAAATGGTGATGAAAAGAATATTAAACCAAGCTCTTCCGCATACTTTTTTAACTTGGGCTGCCATTCATAAGGCATAGATGCTTCCTTATAGAGATTCCATGGTGTATAACCTTTCCATAACCCTTTAGTGCGAGGTGCAAAATATCCGGTGTCCAAGTCTATCGTTAAACTTTCTGGTTTATATGTCTGCACTTTAACTGCATCAGCACCGCTATCAGCAATTGCCTTAATGGTTTTAGATGCAAGTTCGAAGCTATTGTTATGGTTAGCTGACAATTCTGCAATTATATAACATTTTTTTTGTAACATATCAATTTCTTTTTTTTGCTTTCTCGCCATAGTAAACATCCTTACTTTTTACATTCTCAATTACTGTTGAACCCATTCCAATTATTGCATTGCTCCCAATTTTTACACGTTCTTTAATTAATGAGCCTACTCCAAAATACACTGACTTTTCAGTTGTTACTTCTGCTCCAATGTAAACCTTTGGCGCGCAGTAATTATAATCGGAAATAA
>CALGIR010000020.1 GCA_937915475.1 uncultured Bacteroidales bacterium | reverse complement strand
TAGGAATACCAGCGGCACAAATACGGCAATGGTGGTAAGCATTGATGAAAGTAGGGGCCTAATGACCTCGTTTGTGCCCTTGGTAACGGCGTGTTCGAGAGCTACTCCTCGGGTACGCCATTGCGTAATATTATCGATTACCACAATGGAGTTGTCAATCATCATACCAACACCTAGAATTAATCCCGATAATGAAACGATGTTAACCGATAGCCCTACAAGGTAAAAAAACATCATACCAACTACTAGCGAAATGGGTATGGTAATGCCCATGAGGATGGGGTTGCGGTATTCGCCTAGGAATAGGAACATAATCGATATGGCGAGTAATACACCAGCAATAAGGGAGTTGCGCAGGTTTGTAATGCTATAGTCAAGTATCTCTGTTTGGTCGTGGCTTATGGCGATGGTTAGCTCTGGGTAATCCAATTGGAGTCTTTCTACCAGATTGCTTACAGCGGTTTTAAGATTGCTCATCCGTGCATTGGAGTGCTTAACCACCGGCATACAAATGGCGGGTACGCCATTGTATAGGAATGCACCCTGTGCATGTGCTGGTCGTAGCGAGATAGTAGCCAGCTCCGACAGTGTAAAAACTCTTCCTCCAGCATTTATGGGAATATCCTGAATATCGGAGGGTTGCGTAACGTTTTGCTCAATAATCACATCGAAAACTAAATGCCCTTCGCGAAGCCTTATGCTACCTAGCTGAAACATGCTTTGTGTTAGCGCAAATTGAATATCATTGGGGCTTATGCCTAGGGCTTTTAATTTGCCTTGGTTTGGCTCAATAACCAGTTCGGGCGATGTTGTACCCGTAATATCGGCAAGTGCCACCTCGGGTAGCTGTTCAATCCGTTTTCGAATAACTTTCGATGCCAGCTGGCTTAACTCCAGCATTCGTTCGGGGGTAAGGTTGACGGTATCGGAGTAATGTAGGTTGATATTAAAAACAGGCAAATCGGATGCGCTTGCTTTAATAACCCTTGGGCGGGGAACCTCACGGGGTAAATCGGCCATGGCCATATCGATTTTCTCATTAACCTCAACAAAAATAAAATCGATATTAACACCGTAGTCAAACTTTAGCTTAATGGTGGCTTCGCCATCGCGAGCTTCACTCTGCATATCTTCGAGCCCCGGAATTTGTTGTAGCTGCATACGGAGCTGCGACACCACCGTTTGCTCCATCTCAAGAGCAGGTTTGCTTGGATAACTTATTTTTACGGTAATTTCAGGGATATTGATATTTGGGAGCAGCGATATGGGCAGCAGAAACGACGAGAATATACCCAGCAAAAGGAGGGCAAAAAAAGCCATCAGAACACCAACTGGTCGGTTAATTAAAAACTTTACCATATCATTAACTTTTTATCTATTTCGTTACTTAGCATTGTTAAGTATATTTTTCTTCAAATCCATAAGGTCCAAGATGCCCTTATCTTTATCTGTGTAAATCCGTCAAATCTGTGTCATCTGTGTTCTATTTCCCTCTGTTTTTCTTCAATATATTTCCCATTCGTGTGTTCTATCTTTTCGGTTTTACTGTTTTTTTAAACATCCCCCCAGGCAATGCCGGTAGGAAGAGTAACAGTGCAGGTATGCTAAAAATAAGCCCCCCAATGGTGCCAGTGGCCAGTGAAAACCAGAATGGCTCTTCGCCAAACATTACAAAGGGTAAAAGGCCTAATACCGTCGACAGAACCGTTAGTAAAACTGGGATTATCTTGGCATTTACCGCACGCGTGTATATGCTTAATGCTGTTGCATTTGGGTATCGCTTGCGCAGGTTATTCTGCTCATTAAATATATATGGCAGAGTTTACCACCAATCCTCCCAAAAGTAT
>CALGIR010000019.1 GCA_937915475.1 uncultured Bacteroidales bacterium | reverse complement strand
GCGGAAGCGCGTCGGCCCCGATGACAATTTCCGGCTGCTCAGAGGTAATTGTTAGCTCAACGCGTGCCAGTAGCCAGATGCCAATTGCGCAAACAACCATTAATGCCGAGGAGTTGGAGAAACAAAAATCGGGTTTCGATATACCTTATCAACTTCAGATGGTGCCCTCGGTGGTTGCTGTTTCTGAGGGTGGAACGGGTGTGGGCAACTCCTCTTTCCGCATTCGCGGAACCGATGCAAGCCGAATTAATGTAACGGTTAACGGTGTTCCGCTCAACGACCCAGAATCGCAAGCTGTTTTCTGGGTTAATATGCCCGATTTTGCTAGCTCTGTTGATAATATTCAGGTACAACGAGGCGTAGGAACATCAACACAAGGGGCAGGTGCCTTTGGCGCAACGGTAAACTTCCAAACATCTACACTCACACCTGAGCCATTTGCCAATGCCGAGGTTTTGGCTGGCTCGTTTAATACCCTAAAAACATCATTTAAAGCGGGAACAGGATTGATTAATAATTCATTCAGCTTCGAGTCCCGTTACTCAAAGGTTAAATCAGATGGGTATATTGATAGGGGCTGGTCCGACCACGAATCCCTATTTCTTACTGGTGCTTGGCACACAGAAAAGAGTTTGCTGCGGTTTAACCTAATCCATGGGGTACAGCATACTGGCATAACCTGGGAGGGTACACCTAGCAATATGCTTGAGGAAAATCAGCAATATAATCCTGCCGGATATATGGGTAAGAATGAGGATGGTATAAGGCAATTCTATCCCAACGAATCGGATAATTACATACAGAATCACTATCATCTAATTTATAGTCATCAGCTAAGCCAATCATTATCACTTAATTTTGCGGGGTTTTTGATTACAGGCGAGGGTTATTATGAGCAGTATAAGCGGGGGCGAAAACTTAAAGAGTATGGAATAGAACCATTTACCATAGATGGGGAAACCATAAAGAAAGTGGATATGATTAGGGAAAAATGCCTTGATAATGATTTTTATGGGGCAACATTCTCTCTTAATTACAAAAAGAGTGCACTAGTAACAACGCTTGGTGGCGGATGGAATCAGTACAATAACAATCACTTTGGCAATGTTTTGTGGACAAGCACAAATATCGGTATTCCAAACCATTACGAATGGTACCGTAATACGGGGGATAAACAAGATTTTAATATCTTTCTAAAATCGACCTACCAAATAATTGATAATCTTTCCCTTTTTGGCGATGTTCAATATCGAGGAATTTCCTATAGCTTAGGAGGATTCGATGACGATTTGCAATCGATTGAGCAAGCGCATAGGTGGGACTTTTTTAATCCCAAGGCTGGTGTGTTCTTCACATTTGCACAGGGGCATGAGGCTTTTTTCTCTGTTGCAACTGCACAGCGCGAGCCAAGTCGTGCCGACCTAAAGGATGCACTTAAGTTTGAAGAAAACAATACCCCAAAGCGTGAGCAATTAATTGATTATGAGTTGGGATATAACCTAAAATCTCAAAATTTTTCATTGGGTGCAAACCTCTTCTACATGGATTATAAAGACCAACTTGTGTTAACAGGAGAACTTAGCGAAAGCGGATATTCGCTAATGACCAATGTTGATAAAAGTTATAGAATGGGTGTTGAAATTATGACGGGCCTAATTTTTACAAATTGGCTAAGGTGGGATGCCAATGTTACAATAAGTGAGAATAAAATAGTGAATTTTGTTGAGTACGTTGAACTTTATGATGCGGATTGGAGTTATGTTGGACAGAATATTTATGAGCTAGGCAATACCGATATCTCATTTTCACCACCCATAGTGGCGTCGAGCCAAATTAGGGTTGAACCCATTAAAAATTTAGGCTTAACATTAGTATCAAAATATGTTGGTTCACAGTATATTGACAATACAAGCAATAAAACGCGTATGCTTGACGCATACTTTGTTAATAATCTTAAAGTTGATTATAAACTGAAGGTTAAAGGAACAAAAGCCATAAGCCTTCAACTGTTTGTAAATAACATATTTAATGCAGATTATATAGCCAATGGTTGGGTATGGAGAGCTGAGTTTAACGATGGGAGCCCCGAGGCACGGGAGGATGGATTTTTTCCGCAGGCAGGGATAAATTTTATGGGGCGATTGGCTGTTGAATTTTAATTTATTTAAATCATTAGCTTACAGGTGTTAGAGTATTTGGATTGAGTATATAAAAACAACTTTGTTGACATACATTTAATTGATTGTTCATGATAGACTGGATACAAGCCCATTATATAGAGATTATTGGTGCAATTACCGGATTGGTTTTTTTATATCTGGAGATTAAACAGAATATTTGGCTGTGGCCCGTGGGAATTATTACTTCGGCACTATACATCTATATTTTTTTCACAACAAAGTTTTATGCCGATATGAGTTTACAGTTCTACTACCTTGCAGTTAGCATATATGGTTGGTGGCATTGGTTATACGGAGGGAGAAATGGGAAGTCCGATGGGCTTCCCATTATTCGGTTAAAATCTGGTTTGGCAATTGCTTTACTTGCCATAACAGTTGCTATATTTGTGTTGCTAGTTTATGTGTTGATTAATTTTACTGATTCGCCGGTTCCCTACGGCGATGCTTTTACAACGGCTCTTAGTATTACCGCCACATGGATGTTAACCCGAAAGATTTTAGATATGTGGTGGCTGTGGATGTTAGCTAATGCAGTATCGCTGGGATTATACATTTACAAGGGACTTTACCCAACCTCAGTGCTGTTTTTCTTTTACTTTACCATGAGTATTGTGGGCTATTTGCAGTGGAAAAAACATTATACCTCAACCTGCCTTCGGCAGGCAGGCCCTTAACCTCAACCTTAACCTCAATCTAAATGAATACAGTAGTTCTTGCCAAAGGTCGTTTTCCCACACATCCAATTCCACTGGCGATGTTAAAAAGTGCTTCACGCATTATTTGTTGCGATGGCTCTTCATCGAGTCTTCTTGCTTATGGGATTGAGCCAACGGCCATTGTAGGCGATTTAGACTCGGTTACCGATGAGCTTAAAGTAAGGTTTTCCGATAGGTTATATTTTAATCCCGACCAGGATAGCAACGACTTAACAAAGGCAATTCATTGGTGTAAGGAGAGGGGTTTTAACAGGATATCGATATTGGCTGGAACGGGTATGCGCGATGACCATACAATAGGCAATGTGGGGCTACTTACAAGTTACCAGCAAATGGGTATGGATGTTCAAATGGTAACCGATTATGGCGTTTTTGTGCCATTGCTAAAATCGGCCAAGCTAACCAGCCATGAAGGGGAACAGGTATCAATATTTTCGTTTAACAACAATACCCTTGTAACTACTGCCAATCTTAAGTATCCTCTTGTAAATGACAAGCTAAATGAACCCTGGATGGGAACCCTAAATCAATCTCTTGGAGATTGGTTCGAACTACAGTTTGAGCCAGGTCCTTTGATTGTTTTTCGGACGCACAAATAAGAGAGGGTAAAACATTGGTTACATTATTTGGGAGTGTAGTTTTAGGTAGATTTGTTGGCAAACCCAAGCATCCGTAGCGGCATACTGCTGTTGTGCCTCGGAGAGATTGGGCAAATCCCAATTTGAGAGCTGCTGCGATTTTGACACCCTAAGGTTAAGCACAATGCCTGACATTTTGCGAACGCTAACGCTTGTTATACCAAGTTCAGGTACCATGGTTTGCAAATCGATAAAGCCACCAGGGGTAAAGCGTTTTATTTTTTTGAGCAATTTTATATCGTCATGAATTGCAGCACCAACCTTTAGTATATTAGGGTTTTTTAAAAAGTCGATAAGGATTTTGGGTAAACCAACCTCTTTTACCTTTATCAACAAAGCAACATCGGAGGTGGCCAATTGCAATAATGCAATTCCATTAACCTCCCCTTTTTTAAAGGTTGGTTTAGTTTCGGTATCAAAACCAACAACAGATTCGCTTTGTAGTTTTGGCAACCATTTTTTTAGAGTTTCTTCGTCTCTAACCACCACAATCTTACCATGGTAAACTGCTTTTGTTAATTGGGCTAATTCTTCTTTGCTAATTGTTTCGGGATAAATCATAGTTCGTCGTTGTCCATTTGTCTTTGTCGCTGGGTGATAATCCAATTTTCGGTATCAGTTTTAGTGTCCTCGTCATGGGTAATAACCTCTTTTTGGTTATCAAAATCAGCATTGCTATAAATAAGTAGGTGAAAAGCACGAATTGAGTTGGCTAACCTAATACCCCAATAATCTTTAAAATTTTGGTGACACTCCCAAAGCGCATCGTTCATCTCCTCAACTCTACCATTTTGGTAAAGCATTGTAAAATCTTTTAAATCCTGATAAACATCAGTAAGGTACTCGGCAATACTTGCAGAAAACATGTCATCGGTTTCTGATATGCGAGGGTCAAACACCTCGGAAAAGGCATCGAACTCACCCAGAAAAAACTTCAGCCTTTCTCTTAGCGCAAGATACACTTCCTCGGTTACGTGCTTTTGGTTTCCCTCCTCGTAAATGGGTTCGGTTTGGGGAATAAGTGTGGCCTTATAGTAGAGCAAGGGTAGTAAACTGTGGGATATTTTAATAAACTGGCTTCGCTTGAAGCTGGTTGCACCCTCAATAAATGAGCAATACTCCTTGGCCACTGTGGCAAACTCTATAACGGCTTTACTAAAAACTATCTCCTTTGTGCTACTCATCTGTTTTGTAAATTAACATTATATACTAGTTTAAAAAGCGCTAAGCCTCTGCATCAAAAAAGAGTTTATAGTAACCAAGCCCTTTTTCGTGGTCGAAACCTTTTTCAACCCTGTCTCTGCCACCATGTATGTATAGGTGAAAGTTCTTGTCGAGCTTTATAACGCTTTTGAACACTTTTTTTGCCTGTTTGGCAGCATCAACTGATATTGTGAACGAGTCTTTTAGGTTGCACCCCATTTCTGCCTGGTAGGCATCCTTATACTCCCTGTACTGCTCAACTATTTCGGGTTTACTAATTATATTCTCCTCAAAATCATCTTGGCTATAAGTATCGCTTTTGGCAAAATAATCGCGTGTTTTATTAAGTATGGCTACCTGTTCTGTTTTATCAATAGTTGTATCGTTCACCAAAATATCTTTAACAAAATCTCTGCAAAGATTTATATGGCCACTGGTTTGATAGAAATCATCTTCGCGAGGTTTAACGCCAAGGAAAGCATCTTTCCAATACCGTGCTTCATCGTTTTTGTTTGTATTGTCGATGGCAACCACCTTGTAACCAAAGTCTTGCTCCGTATTAAAAATAAGGCAACCCTTATCGAGCTTGCGAATATTAATCCCTTGGTGCTGTTCAAGCCCAAAGGTGTCGGATTGTTGGTACACTTTAAGAAAAGTGTCCTTGTTTTCCGATTTAAAAATTCCCAATGCATCAACCAATTCGCCTTCAATAACACAATCGGTTAGCAAAACAACGTACAGCTCACCCTCCTTGATATTTGGATGGTTACTGCTGTTGAAGAGGTGCTTGGCAATATTCTGCGATTGTTCCAGCAGAACATCAGTGTTAGCAAATATACGCTGTGCGTAGCTATGCACCTCGTTCATCTCCAAATCAGTTTCGTGCGCAAAACTAAAAAATTCTGGTTGTTTAAATGGGGTAAGGAAGTAGGCTTTAAGCAAATTTAGCACATCCTCATCGGGAATTTGTATTAACGATTGTGCCAAAACTACGCTACCCCCAGCGGCCTTACTGCCCGCTTTGTGTATTGCAAGGGATTGAATGCTAGCCTGTGAAAAATTGAACATGGATTTTATAATTTAGCTACAAAGTTAACAGTATTATTTGGTTGATGAAACCGTAAAAAGATGCTAACCTAAATGATGGGTTAAATTCATGAAAGATGGAGAGTTGAAGCATTAAATTATCCTGAGCCAAAAGGCTAAACGTGCTTTAAGCATCAACAAAAATTTAATGTGATTGGGAACGCGAATGCGCTTATTCAGAATTTGGCTGGCCTTTACTCTTTTAATTCTATTTAATAATCCCTTAAAGTAAAGGTAAGCAACGTAAACACCTAGTTGCGATGAACGGGGTAGTTCTAAAATTCCATTGTGAGCCAACTGTAAATCGCGGGTAATATCTTTCTCTATCTTAAGTTTTTGCTCATCTGTAAAGCTGCTAAAGTCGATTTCAGGAAAATATACCCTACCTCGCTCAACGTAATCATCCTTAATATCTCTTAAAAAATTTATTTTTTGAAATGCTTCCCCAAGACTTTGTGCTGGTTTTTTGAGCCTATTATATTTTTCGTCATCCCCATTGGTAAAAACCTTTAAGCACATTAAGCCTACCGCTTCGGCACTTCCGTAAATATACTTTGAGTACTCCTGTTTGCTAAACACTTTTTTACTCAAATCCATCTCCATACTATCTAAAAACGAATTGATTAATTCGTGCGGTATTTCATAATTGTTTACAACAATTTGAAAGCTGTTTACAATGGGGTTTACGCTTACCCCTGAGCTGATTGCTTTGAACACCTCAGTGCGAAGGTCAGCAATCATCTTCGCCTTTGGATATTGATGAAATGTATCCACTATTTCATCGGCAATACGCATAAAACCATAAATACCATAAGTGGCATGCTGAATTGACGGATTAAGAAGTGATACTGCCTTAGAGAAGGAGGTTGAATAACTTTGAGTAAAAAGTTTGCTGCAACCCAATGATGTTTTGTTATAGAGCTCCATATTGCTTTGTAATTTGTTCTGTTACAAGGCGAGAACTGATAACCGCCATGGGCAATCCCGTTCCTGGAATTGTACTTGCCCCAACATAGAATACGTCCTTATATTTTTCGTCGGTATTGGCTGGCCTAAAATAGCCTATTTGGTTTAAATCGTGGGCTAAGCCCAGTCCGCTTCCTCGATACAAATTAAACATGCTCTCCCAGTTTAATGGGTTTAGAACTGTTTTTGATACTAGGTGCTCATTAATATTGAAACCAGTACGTTCTGACAGGTCATTTATAATGTTTTGGGCAAGAACCTCGCTATCGTCCCAATTAGGCTTGTGGCGTAAATCGGGCACTGGACAAAGGATAAAAATTGTTTCGCCCCCTTCAGGTGCAAATTCCGGGTTCGCTTTTGTGGGAACATTTACGTAGTAGTAGGGTTTTTCCAAGCTGATTTTATTCTTAAATATTTTCGAACTGTACTCCTCAAAGTTTTGCCCCAGAAAATAGCTGTGCACCTCTAATCCATTAACCTTACTGTCTAATCCTAAGTACATTGTAAAGGGGGCCAAGGTCCATTTTTTCTTATCCAATTTTTGGGGCGAATATGCTTTTCTACCAAATATCTCTCCCCTAAATGATGCGGCATCGGCGTTTACTACGTAAGCATCGGCCTTCCATTGCTTACCATTAGTATCAACAAAAGCCTCAATACCTTTCTTATTCTGTAAATAGCTCTTAATCTCTGTATTGTAGTAAATTCTCACGCCACGCTTCTCTAATTCTGCAACTAGCCCCTCAACTATGCGGTACATCCCTCCCCGAACATTATGGTAACCATCGTGAACCAGTTCGGTGTAGGTTAGCATCGAGTAAACAGCTGGCGTATCGAAGGGGGTGGCTCCCAAAAAGAATGCTACCAGTGAGAATATAACCTTAACCTCATACGATGTGAAATGTTTATTCATCTCGGTCCACATACTTCTCAGCATTAAAGGTCCATGCTTTAGGGGTACCGATGCCAGCGATGCGGCAAATTGTAGTGGCGTATTAAAGTTTTTGCGGATTATCCTATTCTCTGTGTCGTGAAAAAGGGTGCCCGTCTTTTTTAGATATGCCTGCATTCGCTTCTCAAATCCAGCCTCAATGCCCTCAAATTCTTTGGCTAACTTTTCAATATTCTTGTAAATTGTGTATTTTTTTTGGCTACCAGCAAAATCAACAGTATATAGTGGGTCGAGTGGCAAAAAAACGAAGGGTAGTTTTAGGTTGCAGCTCTTTGCAAATTCGTCGAACTCATAGCTCATGGAGAAAAAGGTTGGAGCCAAATCCCATGTAAACCCATCCTTTTTTAATTGGTTTAGTCGGCCACCTGCCTGATGGTGTTTTTCAACCATTTCAACTTCATATCCGAGTGTTGTTAAACGCATTGCAGTGGTTAATCCGCCTAAGCCTGTTCCAATAATAAGTGCTTTTTTCATCTAATATTTTGTGTATGGATATGCTGAATATCTAAGGAACTAAGGTAGTGAATAATTGATATTTATTAAAACAGCTATTTTTAAATTTTTGTTCAATGATTTTATTTTTATTTTAAACATTTTAAGGTAAGTGCTGTTTTTTTTAATCACGTAAATGGGAATTTGTAACAGTTAAAATCGTTTCCTTATTTTTTTGTAATTTTGCAGTCAAATTCAATGTGTTAAATGATGAAAGGAAGAGTAGTTGTTGGGCTTTCGGGCGGAGTTGATTCAAGCGTTGCAGCCTATGTGCTTAAGGAACAGGGGTATGAGGTGCTAGGTCTTTTTATGAAGAATTGGCATGATACCACTGGTGTTCTCCATGGCGATTGTCCATTTGACGATGACTATAAGTTTGCGCAGATGGTTGCCCGTAAGCTGCAAATCCCTTTCGAGATGGTTGACCTAAGCGAGCAGTACCGCAAAAGAGTTGTTGATTACATGTTTGAGGAGTATTCTCGTGGTCGCACCCCAAACCCCGACGTGCTTTGCAATAGGGAAATTAAGTTTGACGAATTTTTAAAGGCAGCTCTTAATCTTAATGCCGATTATGTTGCAACTGGGCACTACTGCCGCAAAACAGAATTTGAGCAGGATGGCAAAACAGTATACCAGCTTCTTGCGGGAACGGACCCAAACAAGGACCAAAGCTATTTCCTTTGTCAGCTCAGTCAGCAACAGCTACAGAAGGCACTTTTTCCCATTGGGGATATTACAAAACCTGAGGTACGGAGAATTGCAGCTGAACTAGGTTTGGCCACAGCCCAGCGAAAAGACTCACAGGGCATTTGCTTTGTGGGCAAAGTTGATTTACCCGTATTCCTTCAGCAACAGCTTAAGGCAATAAGCGGAGATATTATTGAGATTCCCGCATCACATAAGATTTATGAAAAGAGGTTAGACGATAGCGCTTTTGAGCAATCAAAGGGTTATGTGTATAATCCCGACGAGGGTAAAAAGGTTGGAACCCACCAAGGGGCACACTTCTTTACCATTGGCCAGCGCAAAGGGCTTAATGTGGGCGGAAGTCCCGAACCACTTTTTGTAATTGCAACCGATGTTGAAAAGAATATTGTTTATGTGGGGCAGGGGCAGAGCCATCCTGGCTTGTTCAGGAGGGCACTCTTTATTCCCAAAACCGACATACACTGGGTACGCCCCGATTTGGCAATGGGTATGGATGAAACTCGCGATAACTCTATCAGAATAAGGTATAGGCAACCATTACAGAAAGGGAATCTTTTGTGTAAAGAGGATGGAATATACATCACCTTTGCTGAACCCCAAAGGGGAATTACATCGGGACAATTTGCGGCTTGGTATGATAATGAAGAGTTAATTGGTTCGGGGGTAATAGATTAGACTTATTGGTAAGGCTTCACTATTCAAGGGTATAAAGTTCAATTTAATACAACCTTATTATTACAAAACAGTCGGTAAAGATAGCTTTACCGACTGTTGAGAATAATGTAGTCCACTCAAAAATAACTGTATTATTTATGACTAGTTATTTTTTGGTTGACCTACTTTTTAATGATTTTGATTTGTGTTGAATAATGAGCATTTACAATATTTATTATGTATATGCCAGTTCCCACATGGCTTAAATCAATAGAAGTTTGCTTATTGATAAAATTATTGTAAACTACTTGGCCTGCAATATTAAAGATTTTAACATTGGATTGGTCCTCCAAATCTAAAGTGAAAATACCAGAAGTTGGGTTCGGATATGCTTTTACTTTATTACTGCTAATGTTTTGTATGCCAACGGGTTTCTCTCCAAACACATCATTCAGCACTAATGATTCTCCAGTAAAGTCAAAAGATCTATTCATATCACCATCCCATTCACCACCAGCAAAGCCTGCATTAACAAAATATTTGTATTCGTAGCTGCCATTTGTAGTAAGTGGAACTGTAAGTGAATATATTCCATTTTCATCATCATCAGAAAATGTTAAATCTGTTAAAGTTGGTTCTTGCCAAGCAGGATCTGTAAAACTTCCAGCTATAGTAACAATATCGTTTGCAGGGTCAAATACTGCTATATCAACATTATTCATATTCACATTAAATGTAACTGTTACATCCTGTGAAGGTTCTCCTTCCTCAAATGCCAATTCGGGAATTGCCATAAAAAATTGGTCAGTACAATCATGGTGCCTAAAAGCAACCCATATCTCATCGCCATACCCAGCCAAGCTAATGGAACGGTCTAGCTCAACACCCCCTTCGGCAAGCGTTTCGTTGAAAACGGGAGCATCCGTAAAATCAGCGACTGTATTGCCCGTTGTGGAGATATAAATTGAGTACTGCTCAGCATAGGTAGTAGGATTAATGGCCATCACCTTCCAGCTCATAACCGGATTTGATAAAGCAGAAACATCAACCTTAGCAGTTACTATATAGTTGTCAGGGGTTAACGCATCATAAATGTCCATGCGGAATGATTCTGAGATTAGAGCATACACGCCCGCATTTATTTCTGTAGTTTCCCAGAAGTATCCATCACCGTCAACATCAAAATTTCCCCAACCTGCAGGAATAACGTTATCAGCAAAATCGGTACTCCATGGTGCTGTGATAACAACTTCACTTTCCTCAAATGCCAATTCGGGAATTGCCATAAAAAATTGGTCAGTACAATCATGG
>CALGIR010000018.1 GCA_937915475.1 uncultured Bacteroidales bacterium | reverse complement strand
GGCAGAACTGTTCCGGCTTTTTATCCACCCTGCTCAATGTAATGGGGCTGTTGGATATGCCCACATCGGGCAAAGTGATACTGGATGGCAAAGAGACCTTTAATATGAAGGATAAAGAACTGGCTAGGTTTCGCAACGAGAAACTTGGTTTCGTATTCCAAAGCTTTCACCTGATCAATTCGCTTAATGTATTGGATAATGTGGAACTACCTCTCTTATACCAATGTGTCGGCATCGGAACGAAGAGAAAGAGCCGAAGAGGTATTAAAGAAAGTAGGACTGTCGCATCGTATGCGTCATTTCCCCTCGCAATTGTCGGGTGGTCAATGTCAGCGTGTAGCCATTGCCCGCGCAGTTATTGGCAATCCTTTCATCATCCTTGCCGATGAGCCAAATGGTAACTTAGACTCTAAAATGGGTGCTGAGGTAATGGACTTGCTGCACAAACTGAACCAAGAAGATGGACGCACCATTGTGATGGTTACGCACGATGAGAATATGGCTAAGGAAACAGGTCGCACCATTCGCTTTTTGGATGGAAGGCAGATTTCTTGAAACAGGTTGCTTCAGGATACACGTGCCTTTATCGAACGGTTTAAGGGTAAAGGCTAGAAAGGTTGAGATTTAGGCTGAGAGTTACCAAACCTGATTGTGTATTACGGAATTCCAACAGCCAACAACCAAAAGCTACCTATTAATAAAAACTACAACAAAATGATAAAACAATATTTAATACAAGCCTGGCGATTGCTTAAAGAGAATCCACTATTGAGTTCCATCTCAATTATTGGTACTGCATTGGCTATCTGTATGATTATGGTGATGGTGATGTCGCATGAGGTTGAAAACGCATCGGCTCCACCTGAAAGTAATAGAGATAGAATGCTATATATGAAGTTTGCTAATTCAAGGCCTAAAGGTGATAGTTTACAATCTGGTAGTAGTGGAGGATTGGCTTACGAGTTAGCAAAGGAGGGGTTTAAAGAATTACAAACGCCCGAAACTGTTAGTATTGCTACAATATATGAACCCTCTGCATTGGCTTCTATCCCGGCAAATAAAAAAGCAACTTCTGTAAGTATAAAGTTGACAGATGCTGAGTTTTGGGAGGTTTTTGATTTAAGCTTTATTGCTGGCAAACCTTATACTAAAGTAGATGTGGATGCAGGTCTCAGAAAAGTTGTTATAACTGAAGGGACTGCTAGAAAAGTATTTGGAGCTACGGTATAATCTGTATAATTCAGAAGTATAGTATTTGGAGCTACGGATGTAATTGGCCAAACTATACTTCTGAATTATACAGATTATACGGTGTGTGGGGTGGTGAAAGATGTGTCTTATCTTTTTTCAAATGCTTATTCACAAGTATGGGCTCCCCTCACATCGCAAGATATACACGTATCGGATGACTTGATAGTAGGGTGTTATCAAGCATTTATTCTTGCAAAGAATAGTGCTGATTTTCCAGTAATAAGGGAAGAGGTTGAAAAATTGCGCAATCAATACAATGGGGGATTGCCTGATAAGGACGCACACTATATGGGACAACCTGATGTGCACTATGTTGCAAGTAAAAGATTTTCTTCTAATACACCACCCAACATAAAATATATAAATAGACAATTCTTTATTGTTATTGCTCTGTTGTTGATTGTACCCGCAATCAATTTATCCAGCATGACGGGGTCTCGTATGCGCAAGCGGATGTCGGAGTTGGGAGTACGACGTGCTTATGGGGCAACACAGAGTAATGTGTTTACGCAAGTAATTTGGGAAAGCCTACTTCAAACAATTATTGGTGGTATTATTGGTTTGATTCTTTCAATTATTGCTGCTTACTTGCTCAAAGGATTGATTTTTGATGGCGCAGTTGTGGACATCACTTTATTACTTAGGCCCATTGTGTTTCTTTATGCTTTACTCTTCTGTCTTTTGCTCAATCTGTTATCAGCAATTATTCCTGCATGGAGAGCATCAAGAAACTTTATTGTTGATTCAATCTTATTAAAATAAAAACAAGAGAAAGATGTTAAAACATATCACACAAATAATTTGGAACGAACGCAAACACAATATTGGAGTTTGGATAGAACTATTTCTGGTCTCTTTGTTGCTTTGGTATATAGTAGATTATGTCACCTTTTTTGTGAGTAAATATAATGAACCTTTGGGTTTTGATACTGAGCACACCTATATAATGAATTTAGGAGAGCTCAATAGTAAAAGCGCAGAGTTTGTTCAAGAAAATTCTACTATAAGTAAAGCCCAGCAATTATATACAATATTGGATAGAATTAAGCTCAATCCTATGATAGAGGCTGCAAGTTTTTCTTATTTCTCGAGTCCTCATATTGGAAGTAATAGCAGCTTAAATATTTTTAGAGATACATTACAAACAAGGCAATATAATCTAGTTAGAATGGTTACACCCGACTTCTTCAAAGTATTCAAATACGAATCTGTAAATGGTAGCTCAGACGAATTAGTACAAGCTCTAGAGCGAGGAGAATTTGTTATTCCTATAGACGTAGCACAAGAGCTCTTTAAAGAGAATGAATCACCAATTGGCAAACAGATTTCATTTTCTAAAGAAGAGGATGCCGGCAAATTTACGGTAGGGGCAGTTTCAAAAACTGTAAGGTACGACAACTTCTCTAACTGGAATAACTACGTTGCATATACTTTAGACAATCAAATGATTGAAAACTTTTCAAATCAATGGGTCGTTTTTTTAGAATTTTGTGTACGAGTAAAACCCGATGAAGATTACGAATTTATTGATAGATTTCGAGAACAAATGAGCGAACAGTTCCGCGTTGGGAATTTCTATTTAAATACTATCAAGTACATTCCAGCAAATAAAGAAGAGTATCAAAGAAGTAGAATAAAAGATTTGAAAATAAGAGGCTTTGTTGCTTTCTTCCTCCTTATCAACATTTTCTTAGGCATCACGGGCACATTCTGGATTCGCACGCAATATCGTCGTGGTGAGATAGGAGTACGTATTGCAATGGGTGAATCGCGTAAAGGTCTCTTGAGGATGTTTTTTACCGAAGGATTGCTGTTGCTCACTTTTGCGATGATTCCTGCAATGCTTGTGTTTGCATTTATTACTAATGCAGAGATATTAGTGGAATCATCAGCTTTCACAATAGGGCGATACTTTATAGGCTTTGGCATCACCTATATTCTTTTGGCTTTGATGATATTATTGGGGATATGGTTTCCTGCTCGGAAGGCAGTAAAAGTATCGCCTGCGGATGCGTTGAGGGACGAATAATAGTACAACATTTAGAGGTTGTATAACAAAAATTAAAAAATGCCATTGCGAGCAAGGTACGAGCGAAGCAATCTATTTATAGTGCAGAATATAAAGATTGCTTCACTTCGTTCGCAATGACGGGAACCTATCCTTTTGGACAGCCTCTTTGCAAAAAAAACGAAACAATGAACAAATCACTTTTCATACACTTCCTATTTGCATTCACCTTGGCAACGGCTGTGTCGGCACAACAAACGCTTACGCTTCCCCAGGCCATTGAAATGGCACGCCTGCAATCGGTGGATGCTGCCGTGGCGCTCAACGAGCTAAAAACCTCGTATTGGGAATACCGCACCTATCAAGCCGAGCTGCTTCCCGAAGTAAACTTAAATGCGGTATTGCCCGACTATAGCAGGAGTTACAACCTGTATCAGAGCGAAGACGGTACGTATAAGTACGTGCGCAACAACTCCTTGCAAATGATGGGCGATATATCTATCGACCAGAATATTGGGTTCACGGGAGGTAAGCTATCGGTTAATTCATCGCTACAGTTTATCGACCCGTTAAATACAAGCGGTGCCAATAAATACTATATGAGCGTACCTTTTGGCGTAACCCTTTCGCAACCTATATTTGGAGTAAACAATCTGAAATGGCAACAACGCATTGAGCCCATACGCTACAACGAGGCAAAGGCTGCTTATTTAGAAGATGTGGAGAGGGTTACCCTGCGTACAATTACCTACTATTTTCAGCTACTGCTGGCAAAAGAGAACCTGCATATTGCAGAGCAAAACAAGAAAAATGCCGACCGTATATACGATATTGCTCAGGCACGCCGAGGAATGGGACAGATATCGGAAAATGAGCTATTGCAGCTTAAACTTTCTGTTTTAAAAGCAACTTCGAGCGTTACACAAGAGCAATCGGGGCTGAATGCGGCAATGTTTCAACTCCGTTCTTTTTTAGGATTAAGTGAAAGCGATACCATTGATGCAGTCATCCCCAAAATGATAGAATATCCCAACATTGCTTACAATGATGTGCTAACGAAAGCACAAGACAACAATCCGTTTGCACAAAATATTCGCCGCCGCCAGCTGGAGGCAGATTTCGAGGTAGCACGGGCTAAAGGAGACCAGCGCCAAATAAACCTGTATGCTTCTGTGGGTTACACTGGGCAGGACCAAAGGTTTAACGATGCCTATCATAACTTGTTGGATTACCAAGTGGTGCAGTTTGGTTTGAAGATACCTCTTCTGGATTGGGGTAAACGAAAGGGCAGAGTAAAAGTGGCCGAATCAAATAGGGAGGTTATTTCATCGAGATTGAAACAGGAACAGATGAATTTTAATCAGGATATATTTTTGTTGGTAGAACAGTATAACAACCAAGCAGAGCAGTTTCGCATAGCCAAGGAGGCCGATGAGATAGCCCAGAGGCGATACAGCACCTCGGTGGAATCGTTTATGATTGGCAAAATAAACACGCTGGATTTAAACGATGCCCAGCTCTCAAAAGACAATGCGCGTGGCAAATTCGTATCCGAAATGCATCTCTACTGGTACTATATGTACCAAATTCGCAGCCTAACATTGTACGATTTTAGCGAGCAAAGGAATATTGATGCCGAATTTGAATCGTTGATAAATAGGTAGGGTGTGTTTCTACCAGCTAAGGGTGTGGAAAGTGCTGAAGATTGAAACAGCTTCATCATCCCACAGCAAAAAGCAAGATTGGAATAAAAGAGTTACCGATACAACCTAGAAACCAGCATTTTTTACACCCTTTGTTAGCAACTGACAATTATTCAATGATTTCGTTTAGTTGTCTTGCAGTCATTACAGGTATTCTTGAATTTTTAAAATCTTTTAGATTTCTGGTAACAATTATTTCAATGTTATTTTCTAATGCAGAATAATATTGAAGTCCATCTTCAAAATCATTAAATTCATTGTCATTTAGTGTCAAATTAATTATTTTTCCATCAAGACTTAATATTCCAACTAATAATTTCAATTTCCTTAAAATTTGTTTAGCTTCCTCAGGTTTCCTTTTTTTAAGAAGAACATAACTTAAATTTGCAATTGAAAGGGCTGATGTATAAAGAATAACCTTTTCTTTATCTGCAAAAGAAAACAGCATTCTTGCATCTTGGTCAAATGGCTCTCGTTTAGCCAATAGGTCTATAATTATATTTGTGTCAAGTAGAACTCTTTTCATTTGTATTTTTCTGTCAAGTAGTTTGAATACTCCTTTTTATAATCAAAATCTGATTCAAGTTCAATGACACCACTTAAACTTTCAACTAATGGCGTAGTTCCTACTTCTTTTTCCCTTGGAGCTGTTACTGATTCAAGATATATTTCAATCATCTTAGAAAGGCTAATGCTTTGATTATGTGCGTATTTTTTAGCCTTTTCAATAACGCTTTTCCTCAATCTTAAAGTTAATTTAGTTTCCATTTTTGCATTCTTTTGCTTACGTGTAAATATAATAAATTCATACGTCAAAGTCAAGTGCTTCAATTAAAACAAATCAATTACCTTCCATTTAATTCAGTAGAAGCCTGTAATGCTGTGTTTTACAGTTTTTATTTTGCTTGTTTCTACCTCGTTGATATCTTTGTTATCGCAGATTGCAATCCGTGCCAACAGCGGGTATTGAAATTATTAAAAAAACTAAAAAGGTGATACTGTTCAAATAACTTCACCCTTCGGGGTTACCAGATTTGTTATATATATTTGCTGTTTCGTTAGCGTTCATAATAAGGTAAAGCCGAAATCCTTTATAAAGAGTAGGCAACAAAAAAAATTGTCGTGAAAAAATATTTATTATTGATTGGAGTAGTTTTACTACTTGTAAGTTCTGTTAGTGCACAAGTTTACACAACTGGACAGACTGACTCAGTAACAATAAGCGGAAAAGTGACTGATTTTAGTGGACAAGCAATAGGAGGTGCTTTAATAATGATTAAGGGAGATGACTTTAGTCAATTTGTTGATACTACCTATTCAGATAGGACAGGTCAATATTCTTTACTAGTAAAAAAAGGAAAATACTCTGAATTAGCCGCAGTAAGGATGGAAGATTACAGTAAAACGAAATTAGAATTTTGGGCATACAATATACCTGCATATACAAAACTAAATATTGATATTAGATATGATAGGTTAGAAGTTTATGGGGTTAATATTTTTCAAGTGCAAGGAGCATATCCTGGATATACAATTTATTTCCGACCAATGAGTCTAACAAGATTCGCAACAGCTGATATGACTTCTGAGATTATTGATATTGCACCACCTGCTAATATGATGGACATTAATGTTATTATTAATGGAGAAAGTGTAAAGATAAACTCTATCCAGAGAGTTGAAGAATTTGCGGGGAAACAGAAAATGTATGCTTATCTTATTCAGACAGATTTAGGAAAGCCAACAGATGCTAAATACAATGAATTTCAAATAATTATCGAAGATAAAGAAAATGGAGATAAGGGCGAGGCAATATATTTTATGGACAAAGTGAAGTATGAATAACGACATGCCAACACGCGGCATAAGTCACTGGTATTTAAGTGATTTCCTAAGCACCCTGCCGCGCATCAAGTTCAATGTATCTTGATAGAAAAACAGTTCACAATCCCTAACAATTTTATATCGATAATTATTACTGACATTAATGTCATTGCTAGAAAAGGTCGTAAGGGGCAACATTATTATAGCCGAATTGATTGTCATTTTTTAAAACCCCAGCGGGTGGTATTAGTATTGAATATCACTCGTGTCCGGTAAAAACAATACATTTTGGAATAAACGATTCGTGTTGCGATTGGCATCGGCCGGTGAGCCGAAAAACAAGCACAGCGGGCGTTAAGAA
>CALGIR010000017.1 GCA_937915475.1 uncultured Bacteroidales bacterium | reverse complement strand
AACGACTGGCTATACATAACCACTCCCTGGTGAATTGAGTAGGAGAATGACGTTCCATTATCCTCATCGGTATGGGAATAGGTATAAATAACACCACCGTTATACTCTTTACTATCCAATTTATAATTCTCACTCAACTCTTGATCGATAAGATATTTTACATCAGAGGGTCTTATCTTTTCCGGTAAATTGGTGGCAAAGAATAGTTCTGCCGAACCCTTTCCCACAGGGTGTGCAGACATAAAAAGCGTATTATTAAAGAGTAATGAGCTAAACGTAGACGATTTTTCTTTTAATCTCTCTGCAATTTCGAGGAAGTGATTGGCATCAGCAACCAGGTTGAAACTCCCGACACCTTCCCAAAACTCGTTTGTTTTGTAAAGTGCATCGGATAAATTTCCAAAACTATTGGTTTTGAAGATAACTGCAGCATCAATGGGAATAGTCCTTAGCGCATCGGATGTAGGCTTATTTCTCCCCTTGAGAATAAAAAACAGAGCAATAGCAATGGCAATTACGCCTATTGATAGTCCAATCCATGCTAGAGCTTTTTGTCTCATTTTCTACTGTGCTTTAACTGTTTAATATACCTTTAATTTACACAAAGGTAAAAGTATTAGGTTAAATTTCTAATTGGTAAGCCGCTTTAAAATAAAAAGCCCCAAGCATTTACTTGAGGCTATAATAAGAATACTAAAAAACCTTATATCCCCAGCTTGTTTTTTATTTTGTCAACAAAGTCGAGTTTTTCCCATGCAAAAAACTCAACCTCTTTCTCATATTCGGGAGTACCGTTAAAGCCTCCCAGTTTTACCTTCTCCACAAAACAATCACGCCCAAAGTGCCCATACGCAGAGGTAGCCCTGAAGATAGGGTTTTTCAATCCAAATCGCCTAATAATAGCCGCAGGGCGTAAATCGAACAGTTCGGTCACCGCCTCAGCAATCTCAGTATCGCTTTTACCTATGGATGAAGTTCCGTATGTATTCACGTTAATGCTTACGGGCTGAGCCACACCAATTGCATAGGCAAGCTGCACCAGCACCTCGCTAGCCACTCCGGCAGCAACCATATTTTTGGCTATGTGCCTTGCAGCATAGGCTGCCGAGCGGTCAACCTTAGACGAGTCCTTACCCGAGAAGGCTCCACCCCCGTGTGCTCCCTTTCCGCCATAGGTATCAACAATAATTTTACGACCAGTTAACCCTGTATCGCCATGGGGCCCGCCAATAACAAATTTACCCGTTGGATTAACGTGAAGTATAAAATCATCCTTAAACAACGATTTAACCCTATCGGGAAGTAAGGTCTTAACCCGCGGAATAAGAATACTAACAACATCCTCCTTAATTTTTCGCAGCATTAACTCGTCAGCATCAAACTCATCGTGCTGGGTTGACACTACAATGGTATGAACGCGAACAGGCAAATCGTTATCGCCATACTCAATTGTAACCTGACTTTTGGCATCGGGTCGCAGGTAGGTCATTTCTTGCCCCTCGCGACGGATTTTAGCCAGTTCCATTA